>NZ_JBFSVK010000036.1:0-54176 GCF_041467855.1 Vibrio sp. 10N.247.311.51
AACCGAGGTCCACGGATTTGCAATCCGCTGCATAGCCACTCTGCCAAGGCGCCTTTTTAATTCAACACGTTAGGGACTTAAGTAAGCCGCACCGCTGTGTTCGGGTGCCTACTTTACGGATTGAGGGGAGATAGTCAAACAAAAAAGTGAATTTAAATTCCGTTTGCTGACATTTAAATCAAATTGCTGCATGTTCGATCTCTTCTATCAAAAAACACACAGCAAAATGGATTTAAATTAGATGTTCTAGCGCTACCACTTCTTCATGAAACGACCGACAAGACTCGGATGATACGCCCAGCAGTGGTCAAACATCGTCATAAGTTGAGGGTTACCATACTTAGAAAGACTAACCGCATGAAAACGGTTTTTGTGTTCTTTCAGCTTTTCAACCTGAGCAATCATTTCGTCAGATTGTTTAGGTGCAATAAAGTCAGAAAGTACGATTAAATCGGCATTCTTGTATTTATCACCCGTCATCAAGTCAATCGACTTCATAAGAACAGGCTCTAAATCCGTACCGCCGTGAAATGAGTAACTTAAGAAGTCGCTCGCTTCACGTAGGCCATCCTGCCTTGTTAACTCATAGGTAATCTGCTCAGAAGAGAACAGAATCACGTAACAGTCTCTCTCTTCCGCAAGAGCAATTTGCATTAAGGCATAAGCCATAGCTTTAGCTGACTGCTCGGGGAAGCCACTCATAGAGCCCGAAGCGTCCACACAAACGATAAACGGACCCTTTTCAATATCGATGTTCTTGCTATCTGGTTTTTGCGCTTTCACTTTGCGTAACGTGCGTGATTTACCTTGCGAGCGATAGCTCAGTAAGCGCTTGTCGGCCAAGTGCTTGTAAAAGATAACCTCAAGTTCAGGATAAGCTAGGAACATGGTTTCGTTTGGCAGCATTTTGTTCAGGTCATCACTTTCATGAATCCCTACAATATCATCGACGGCTTCATCACTTTTCTCTTCAACCATCTGCAATTCTTCTACAGGGGCTTTGTGTAGCGAAGGGTCATCTTCCTCACCAGCCATACGACCTAGCTTTTCAGCGATCTCTTGCAAGCCCTTGTGCTTGTTCAAGAACTCCGCATGACGTTTCATGATGGTAAGGTCTGTTTTGCTTAATTTGGCAGAAGCCATGTCCCACAAGCGCCCTACACTGCCTTCATCACCCGACTCAGTCACTTTGTCCATGTTTTTCATGGTTTCCATGCGCTGATAAAGATCGGCTAAGACTTTTTCTTTGCTTGTTTCAAGTTCGGTTACTTGAGCTTGCTTAATCGCATCAGAAAGTGATTGGTACCATTGGTCACAAAAGTAGTGTGGAAACATCGCGTTATAAACGCCCTTGTTGTTCTCCATAAGGCGTCGAGCTTGTAGATAAAACGCGGAATGCCACTCCAGCTTTTTGATAACGCTGTCAATCTCATCAAAGAACTGAGGTTCATCCCAGTAAATCACTTCTTGGTAAAGTGCGATTTCCTCTTGGAATCGATCAGTTTCACACACCTTAGTAACGCGTTTTTTAACTTTACCGCGCCATTTAACTAAGTGGTTTTTCACTGAGGTTTTCACACCTTTGTTCTCAGCAGCCATCATGACTTGAGAACGAGCGATGAGATCATTCATCGCGGTATCAATGATTCCTGAGTCAGCTACCATCAAAGCGAGGTTTAAGCCGTCTGCTCCTAACATATGCTCTCCTCTTACTCGAAGTACTGGCTCATAAACTTAATACGCTGAGCGATCTTGGCACTCTTCACTTTCGTGGTTTCAAGATCTTGCGTTACCGCCTGCAAACTTGCTTCCATCGCCTTCGGTAAATCAGGATCAATATAGTTATGAGGCAGTGCATCATGGAATTCAGTACGAACGCGTTTTAATTTAAATTCTGCTTCAGTTAACTGTTCTAAAGCTTTCTCAGCGCCACTCAACCACTTGTTGTACAGTTCTTGGTCTAAACCGTCAGTAGTAACCACACTCACCAATACAGAGCGATTGGCTATGTCTTTAATCACTAATTGGTTTGATGCATCCAAGTCGAGTTTTAAACGGCATAGGTTTTTATTTTCGTTTACGTAACCGTAAATATCACCGTGACCTTCTTTAAGAACACGATCAAAATCATCTTTGGCTACGTATACCCAACGGCTATCGCCTTTCTCAGATTCAGAAACCGACATGTTGCTTTGCAGCATAACCAGTTTCACTAGATTGTAAGCACTGCCCACGCTGTACATTTTCGCGTTCTTGATGTCATTCTGGTAAACGTCTTTACGTAGCAAGCCACTGGTTGACTCCATAGAAAGCGACACAGACAACGTTGATTCAACATCGTCTTGGATCTCTTCTAACTCTTCACGAGACATTTCAATTTGAGCTTTCGACTCTTGTTGATCAAACGCTCGGTTCAATGCAAAGTCTTTCACCACGCTACGAACCACATCACGTGATTCTGGGCTATGCCACAAACAATCTTGCAGAAGCATAATATCCAGCGGGTTCACGCTATCGCGACCACTAAAGAACGCACTCGCTTTCAATAGTTTAACGGCCTTCTTCCATCGTCTGTCTGATACATACAATTCTGACTCTGACGCAGAGCCTTGCTTCTTAACCGTCTCTTCAAGCATGGTTTTCAGTTCAAACAACTTATCAAACGAATTGTCTGTCAGTTCTAGCTTATCAAGCTCTTTCTGCCATTGATGATATTCAATATCCGTAATCGCCAAACCTTGTGGAATTACCGCTTCTTGAGAAGTACCCGTCGTCAGCATCGATTTGAAGTTTTGTTTGTTTTGAATACGGTTTACGAACACGCGTACCAACATACGGTCGTAAAGTGCTTCCAAGCCGCTGTCTTCATCTGGAAGTTCGTTGGATGCCGACACGAGTAGACGCATCGGTACACGTTCAATATCACTGCCGTTTTTGAAAGTCTTTTCGTTAACGACAGTAAGTAGAGTGTTTAGGATTGCAGGGCCTGCTTTCCAGATCTCATCGAGGAATACGACTTGTGCAGTTGGTAGGTAGCCTTCGGTCAATCTTACATAACGACCGTTGTCTTTTAATTCTTGGATGCTTAGTGGGCCGAACACTTCCTCGGGAGTAGAGAAACGAGTCATCAAATATTCGAAGTAACTACTGTTGTCAAAAGCCTGAATGAGACGTTTAGCGATAAGGCTTTTTGCGATGCCCGGAGGGCCTAATAGAAACACACTTTCACCAGCCAAAGCGGCAAGTAAACAAAGCTTAATTGTGTCTTCTCTTTCATAGACACCATCGGAGAGAGCGTGCGCTAATTTATTAATTCTTTCAGAGAGTAGCGCCTTGTCAGCATGTGAAGAAATAGAAGGGTTCATGCGTTACTCCGAAAATCTTTGAACAGTTGAGAGTGTAGAATTGTTTTTATACATTTGTTAGCACTTTGTTACAAGTGTATTTTATTATTGAGTTGCATTTATATCAGATGGTTACGTCGGTAATTTTGGCGCAATCATAGATTTCAATTATGAGAGTAACATCACGAACGGCGTGAAACTAAATCTATTGCGAAACCTAATTTTTCTTTTATTTTCGACACCATAGACGTTATGGTGGTGCACGTCTTCCGTTATACGAAAAATTGGCAAGGAATGTGGCCAGACTGCATGAGTAAAGTTATCCATAAATGGAAAAGTATTTCTCTCATAGAAGAGAACGTGACGCTCCCTACGAACGTCGTGGTAAAACATACAACAATCAATCACCCTGGCGCGGCAGTTATTCTTCCTATCACTTCGTATGGAAAAATCATCCTCATAAACCAGTTTCGCCCTTCTCTTAAGAAATGGCTTTTGGAATTACCCGCAGGCACGATGGAAATAGGTGAGACACCTCTTCAATGTGCTCAGCGCGAACTGGAAGAAGAAACAGGTTACAGTGCAACTTCTTTTCAAAGCTTGGGACAAGTCACCCCTTTGGCTGGATTCTGTGATGAGATACAACATCTGTTTGTCGCAAAAGACTTAAGCCTCACTACCCGCTTTGAATGCGATGAAGATGAAGTAATAGAAGTGATCGAACTGAGTTTAGAAGAACTGCAAGATAAAATACGACACGATCAAATCACTGATACCAAAACTATCGCTTGTTTAAGCAAAGCCCAACTATGTGGCCATCTATAGACAATTATATGGCTACCTAAAGTACCCTAGGAGAGAAACATGGACTTTCGTTCTGATACCGTAACTAAACCTTCGCAAGCTATGCGTGACGCAATGGCAAACGCAGAAGTGGGCGATGATGTTTACGGCGATGACCCAACCGTCAATGAGCTAGAACAGTGGACAGCAAATGAGACGGGCTTTGAAGCGGCAATGTTTACCTCTTCAGGCACACAAGCCAACCTTCTTGGCTTAATGGCGCATTGTGAGCGTGGTGATGAATACCTGTGTGGCCAGCAGGCGCACAACTACAAATACGAAGCTGGCGGCGCTGCGGTCCTTGGTTCTATCCAACCTCAACCAATCGAGAACAACCCAGACGGGACTTTAGACTTTAAAAAGCTTGCCGCTGCGATTAAGCCCGATGACAGCCACTTTGCTCGTACTAAGCTTCTTAGTTTAGAAAATACGATTAATGGTAAAGTGCTGCCAATGTCTTACCTAGCGGAAGCGCGTGAGTTCGTAAACCAACATGGTTTGCAAATGCACTTAGATGGCGCACGCGTCTATAACGCCGCAGTCGCATTAGACGTGCACATCAAAGAGATCGCACAACATTTCGACTCTATGACGGTTTGCTTATCAAAAGGTTTAGGCGCTCCGATCGGTTCACTACTTCTTGGCAGCAAAGAATACATCGCCAAAGCACGTCGACTGCGTAAAATGGTCGGCGGTGGTATGCGCCAAGCAGGTATTCTTGCCGCTGCGGGGAAAATGGCTCTAACAGAGAACGTCACTCAACTTAAAGCTGATCACGAGAACGCAAAAAATCTAGCGATTGGTTTGAGCAAGCTAGAAGGTTTTTCTGTTAATCCTGATTTTATTCAAACTAACATTGTATTTGCTAAGTTAGATGAGTCAGTGGATATCAACCGAATCGCTCTCGAACTTGGCGAACAAGGCATTACGATGTCACCAGGGAATCCTGTTCGGTTTGTTACACATAGAGATATCAGTTCAGAAGACATCGCTACTTTCCTAACTAAGTTGGAAAATGCGCTTTAACTCTTTTAATGAGATTAGCCTCTACCGTAATTAAGACTAAAGCTTCCTGTGAGAAGCTTTAGTCTTTCAAAAAATTCATTCAACAATTCCACAGCAAATCATCTTCTCGATACAGACTAGTTTTCTACTAAGCACACTAAATTGACTGGAACAGAACGCGATCTCGTTTTGGCCTATGTGAATACCTTCTAAGAATCATCCCCCATATTTCAGCATTCTGTTATCGCTTAAGTTTGACTTGCATTAGTGACGTAGAACATTGAATGGTCGCTAAAGGTAAATAATTCAGTGCCAAAAGTTTATTTTTTACTCAACACATATGCGGTAATTAAAAACAGATCACATCATTCCTGAATATTTTTCTGTAAACATCTAATTTTAATTGATAAATTTCCACCAGCCTAGGTATTTACTCTCCGTTAATAAAAATACTAATTACTACATTAATCTTGAAAATTAAATTATCAAATTCGAATTTCTTTAATAACGCGGAAATTTTATGATACCAAAAACAGTGTCCCAGCGAATAATCAAATGCAAATCATCATCGGTAGACCATAACCCTAAATTTATCAATTAAATAAAAATCCCTCGTCAACCAGAATCTTCAATCAAAAACACCTATCTAATTGAATGTAATATTATTATCGAATTCTTCAGCCTCTACTCCTTAAGTTAAAATCATACTAAAACTCATACTTCTCTTAAATAATAAACTTTTTTTACTACTTCACCATTATTTAAAGCACATATAGTTTTCACAGTTAAGCAACAAGTTACATTCAACCGTTGAGAGGTGAAATTATGGTTAGAGTATTTAGGAGCTTTCATAACTTCACCGTCTCCGTATTAATCTTTAGCCTATCGCTTTCATTCTATGTCAGTGCTAATAGCTTAACGTTAGGAATTAGCGGTCAGATCAAAGATCGATGCGAAATAAACTTTTTTTCTGGCAACATTATGAACTTTACGGAACACCGTGATGTGCAATCGTTGCCTTTTAATATCTATTGTAACCGTCCGTTGGGTATAACGATCAACTCAAAACATGGAGGTTTGAAATATCAACATCAAGGGGTTGATATTATTGAAAGTTACAATTTGTCATTACAAATAGACGAAATTCGTCTTTATGAAAGTAGGCACAGCAGCCAACTTACTTCACCAGTAATGATAGACAGTTCTGGTGTTATTCCATTCTCTCAACATGGGAGTCTTAGGGTAGCACTCGAAAATAGCTTGCGTTTCGCAGGTTATTATCAAGACGTTATTGAGATCGAAGTTTACCCTTCGATTCATAGCGTGACAAAGTGAAAACTCTGCAATGTATCTGCAGAACAACATACGCTCAGCAGTATTCGAGCCAATCATTTAAGATAAAGGAATTTCTAATGAAAAAGCTAACACTCTACGCAGCAACAGTCACAGCTATTTTTGGTGCTCAAGTCCAAGCCGCTCCTGGTGATGTCCAGTTAGTTGGATTTGTTTCACCTGTATGTGAGGTTACTGGTCTTTCAACGCAACTGATGGACTTTGGTAACGTATCTCAAATTCAAAATCTTTCTGTTAGTGGCCTTAACATGAAGTGTAATGACGTCGATGGTGCAACGGTAACACTGACAAGTGCTGAAGGTGGTCTAGAGTCAGACGATAGCGAAGACTACGCTCTTACATATGATGCAACATTCAACCCGTCAGGCTTAGCTCCTTTCACGCTTAATGCACCAGGGGGCCCAGGTCTAAATGACGTTTCAGTCAGTAACTCTTATGGTGGTTCTGGGGCATTAGCTACTGGTGTTGCCGCAAGCATTGATATTGTTACAACAGAAACCTCGCCGTGGGCAGGTGGTTACTCAGATACATTGACCGTAAATATCACCTCGAATTAGAGGCTAACAAGTCGGGGGCTTTTGTTCAGCCTCCGACTTAATCTTAGTCTCAGCCTCAGCCTCAGTCTCAGTCTCAACGACATAAGTTTAATTTGGAGATCTTCGCTATGTATAAATGGATCATGCATAAATGGATCGTTCTTTTCCTATTGTCATTCACTTGTTTGTCTGCTCATGCGTTCAAAGTAGAGCCGATGTCTATGGAAATGACACCGCTTGGCAAAAGAGCTCAAATGACCATGAGGGTTGAGAACTCATCTCAAGAACCACTCACGGTTGAGCTTTCTCCGGTCTACATGACAATGGACAAATATGGCAAAGAGACCACCACTCCTGCGGATGACGAGTTACTAGTGATTCCAGTGACCGCAATTATTGAGCCTGGACGATCACAATCGATTATGGTCCGGTATTTAGGCGATCCTTCTATCACAGAATCTAAGGCGTATCGCATTGCTGTTAAGCAAGTGAAAGTTCAAAGGGCTAGCAGCAATCAGGGGCAAGTAAGCCTTTTGCTTCAGTTTAATACACTTATCAACGTCCGACCTCAGAACACGGCTTCTCAGCTAGAAGTCAAAAGTATCGAACAAAATGGCAAAAGGAATAAATGGGTTCTTGAAGTACTTAACAGTGGCAATAGTTATGGTCGATTAACCAATACAACATGGAAAATATCTGATGGTAAAAATTCAACCTATTTAAAAGGCGTAGAAATCGCAAAACGAATTCCGGGAACTTTAGTCCTTCCCTACTCCACGCGTTTTTTTGAAATGCAGCCTCTTAAAAATTATGACGTAAACACCCTATCGATTGAAATAGAGCAGGATCAATAGTAATGAGACGTTATATTTGGGGAGCGCTCATTTCTTGCTTTCTGTGTGCACAAGCGTTTGGCATAACACTGTTTCCAACCGTCATCGAACTCAACACCGATCATCGGGCAGCATCTCAACTGGTTGTGACTAACAACTCAACACAAGCTCTCCCACTTGAAGCTAACGTTCGTCGTTTGAACTTCTTATCAGATGGCACGTTCAAGACATCTGATCTAGCGAGTGAAGAGATGTTTGTGTTTCCACCAGCGGCGATGTTAGCCCCCGGAGAACGTCAAGTATTCCGTATACAATGGTTGGGAAACAGAACACTCAAAACCTCTCAAAGTTATTTCATTCGTTTCAGTACCGTGAATATTGGACAGAACAACGCGAGAATAGATAAGCCCATCGGTTTAACCACCGGTATCAATTTGCAAGTTCACTACAATGCGTTGTTGCACATTCACTCATCCTCGTTAGAACCTGACGTGAAATTGCACGTAGATAAACAAGGCAAGCTAACACTTACTAATTCAGGGTCACGATTTACCTATACATCGTTACTTCATTTTACGGGGCTCGAATCTCAGAGCCAAAAAGTACATGCGGCTTTAGGTGAGCAATTTATTCCACCACACTCCACTATTACTTTTCCTTCTTCTTTAAATTACTTACCAATGGGCACTTACCATGGGCATGAAAACTGAAACCCATCACAAGATGTGGCAAGTTTTGTATGTCTTGGGATTAGTACTTTTTTATTGTGCCGCCTTAAGCCCTGCAGCTTGGGGCCAGGAAATGGTTTTGAATCCAACAGGGCGAGATATTCAACTTACATCTTTGCTAAGGATAAGTGACACCATACTGGGGGAAGCGGACATTATCATTACCGCAAACAACGAGATCTTGTTACCGAAGGAAAGTACGCTTTCTCTCCTTTCTTCCGTCGTAACTCATGAAGGTATTGGGAAACTCAATGACACGACAGACGATGAGATGCTGTCTCAGCATCATTTTGAGAGCGTAGGATTAAATCTGAGTTTCGATTTCTCGTCATTAGAATGCATCGTGACGGTACCACCTGAATTTAGCTTAACCCAACAACTGTCTATGAACGGCGCAGATGATTTTTATAACTATGCCGAACCAAGTTTATTAAGTGGATACGTTAACTTTGCGCTTTCCGCCAATGAGACCCAATTTGTGGATCAGAATTCGTCAAGGCAAGATCTCTATCGCGGTCAATTCGATTCAGCACTTAACATTGGTTTTCTAAACTTTGAGTACGAATCCTATTTAGAAAACAGCTCATCACAAGATTCTCGATACGTAAGAGAAGGATCTCGTCTTAATATTGACTTTGCAGAACAAGGCACACGACTTGTCCTCGGCGATATGTACAACAGTGGTCAATCTTTTCAGGACAGTACCGACATACTTGGTATTGGGTTAACGCGAGATTTCACACTCATTCCAACCAGAAATGCGCGACCACGAGCCAATCAATCATTCACCCTTCAAAGGGCTTCAAATGTCGATGTCTATATAGATGGGATCGCAGTCCAACGATTAACCCTCGGCGCTGGTAGCTATAACCTTAGTGATATCCCCCTGGCGCAAGGTAGCAATGATATTGTACTCGTCATCACCGACCGCTCCGGGAATGAAGAACGTATCGAGTTTTCTATTGCAACCGGTAACGACTTGCTCAATAGCGGTGAGTTTGAATATAGCATCATGTATGGAGCGCCTTCTGAATTACAAAATGGACAACTAGAGTACCTAACCGACGAGCGTATTTTCCATGGTTATATTGATGTGGGTATTAGCCCTTGGTTAACGTTGGGTACGAACTTTCAAACCCGTGAAGATCTTCATCAATATGGTGCCACCGCGTTACTCGCTTCTATATGGGGCGTCACTGAACTCACTGCCTCTCGTAGCGAACACCCTACATTTGGAATTGGCGACGCTTACAAATTTGCATTCGATGCGGAGTTTTCCAATACCAACACGCTGTCCCCACAACTGAGTTTTAGTTATGAATATCTGGCCAACAATTTTACTGGGGTCTCAGGGTTTGATACTTCCGATATCGATATCAACTTAACCACTCATTATGTGTCTGCATTCAGCTCCATTTACCTTGGTCAGTCTTTACGTGCCGCCATGACCCTCAATTACCGATCAGGAATAGACAAAGAGAACGATTATTGGCTGATTAGCCCGAGTTTATCGGACGGACTGTTTGATACTCCCGCTACCTGGAGTGCACGCGTTAACTATCGACATAACGCAAGCGAAGACGATGACATCAGCACCACTGTCACCATAAGTTGGCCTCTTAGTCGACAAACTCGTGTTGTCGGTCGTTACACCACAAAGCTCAATGAAGCCGCCTTAGATTACAGCTATCAGAATAATATTGGTAACACAGGAGGGGTGTCGGCGTTTGCGAGTGTTATTACTAACGAAGAGACGGATGCCGATATGGATGCTGGGATTAACTACACGGCCAACCGTTATGAATTGAATGCGACCCACGCTTCGCGGCTTGAAGAAATTAGTGGTGAAACACGAAACCACAGTACCGACGTAACTATTAGTAGTTCACTTGCTTTTGCAGGTTCATCTGTGGCAGTCGGCAGACCAGTACGCGAAGCGTTTGCGATTGTCACTAAACATAAGAGTCTGAAAGAGAATGACGTGGCTATCGATCCCGCAAGAGACGGTGAGTACGCACGCGTTTATCTTAAAGGAGATGCAAGTGCTATGGTCCCAGACCTTGTTGCTTACAATGGCCAAGTAATCAGTTACGAGGTCGATAACTTGCCGCCCGGGTATGACTTAGGTGATGGCGCTTTTTGGATTAAGCCGGGTTATAAACGGGGCTTCCAACTCCAGATTGGATCTGATGCTGTATTAACCGTTATTGGCAAGCTATTCGATCGTCAAAGTAACAACCCTATTTCACTTGTCGCTGGTGTAGCACATTACCTTGGTGAGGTAAAACAGTTGCCCATTGACTTCTTTACCAATCGTAACGGCATATTTGCAATCTCTGGATTAAAGCCAGGTAAATATCAATTGGTACTAGACACTAAAGAACAAGAGTCAGTCATCATTTCCCTCAGTGAACGCAGTGACAACTTGATAAGACTAGGAGATGTATATGTTGAATAAACACGTACTTTGGGGATCCTTTTTCCTCATCGCCACAAACCATCTGCCTTATGCATTTGCGTGTGAAGCTAATGCGTTGACTATTCAACCCGTCTCATCTAAATCACAATATGATGTTTTCAGTGCAGGCACATTCGCGACAATTAACACTTACCGAATAGATGCAAACATAATTGGCGAACCATGCGAGTTAAGCTTAATTTTGCAGCTTAACGATACCAGTCGCTCGTTAAAAGGGTCGAACCAAGACAAACTCAACTTTGAGTGGTCAGGGCAGATTGGCATGCCGGTTGCTAATCAATGGCACTTATCAATAACCGATAGCCACCCTTCGGCAACGATACAAATGCGATTTCCGAGCAAGCAATGGTTAGCGTCAGGAACCTATCGAGGGCTTTTAAAAGTTTCGCCTTCTTATACCTCTGATAGTAAACAAGTGGAAATTAGCCCTAGTTCCATTCCGGTATCGGTTAACGTTCCGCCTGCTGCGAAAATTCATTTTTATGGATTGACCCAACAACATTATGACCTTGATCTAGGGACATTATATTCAAACAAGATTATTCGCTCTGCACCTAACCTATGGGTTCAAAGCAATACAGCTTATACCATCGTATTCGAATCATCCCATCAAGGAATGCTACGTCATGAATCTAATGAGACTAAGTGGGATATTCCATACCAACTTTCCCTCGATAGCGACAGAATAAACCTTGAGCAACTGGATGCGAGAATTCAACGTCTTTCCGCAACGATTGGTCAACCTATTCCTTTGAATTTTGTCATTGGTGAAACAGAGAACAAACCAGGAGGGAAATATGACGATACATTACAAATTTCTATTGAACCTCGACTTTCACAGCAACCATAATTATGCAATTATGTAAAAATTAAGCCGCAGAGCTCAATTTTATAAAACACAACGTCATAGAATCAAAACTTGATTTACCAGGCTCGGGATAAGTTATGCATAGAAATAATTTAAAGCACATGCTCCTAATTGGTGACAACGGTATTAACAACCAGTTTATTCAGCGCGAAATAGAAAAATACAGTGATTTTTCTTTTAGCAGAGAATGTATGACAAGCATTGGCCGCTCGAGTAACCGTAAGACTTTCGATGTCATCCTTATTAGCTACTTACTATTAGCAAATATCGAAGATATCAATATCATTTTATCAAAAGTAGAATCAAATAAATGGGTAGTCTACGATGTTCCTGCTGACATTACCGGACAGAGTATTACCGTAATGCAGTTATTCAACTTGTTTAATATAAAAGGAATCATCTATCAGGACGCTCCTGTTGATCACCTTACCCGTTGTCTAAAAACAGTGTGTGACGACGATTTGTGGCTACCGAGAAAGTTAATGTCACATATTCTATCTAATAGACACGATTACACTTTCAAGTCAAAAGTAATACTATCTAGCCTTACGAAAAGAGAAGTTCAAATATTTAAGCGCGTGATTAGAGGAGATTCAAATTCAGAAATTTCAAACGAACTATTTATTTCAGAAAGTACGGTAAAGACGCACGTATACAATATATATAAAAAAATAAATGTCACAAACCGCAAAGAAGCGATAAGAAAAGCATATTTTATCAATAGTTTAGAGACTATTATACAACCTGATATGAAGCTCAAGGTATAACCACAATACAAAGATAGTAGTAAATTAGAGTTACCAACAAGCACTATGGCAGTTGAGGAAAGTCCCCTTTCAAAGCTTGGTGCAAGTTTCCCGTGAACAAATTTCTGCTCTGAGATCCAACAACTGCGCATCACCAAGTCGCCTATACTTCAAGCAAACTCACTGAGCTCATTGAAGGTCGGGATAGATATACCTTTACACGTATCATCCAACCCTTACAATGTGCAGCAAATATATTTATCAAGGTTTATCTCTATGTCTATTCAATGGTTTCCGGGTCACATGCATTAAAATTCCAAGAACAATCAGGAAATACCACAATCACAACAAAATCAGAAACTTATAAATAATCACCATCCCAAAATATTCCAGTAAATTCCACTCCAATTCAACATTTTGGTACCCCACCTGGTACCCCACCAGACTAGTTTGCTATACAATGGTCTCTATTCTCTCATCTATGTAATTATGATTATGGCTAAACGGATTACAGATACATCAATCAAAGCGCTAGTTATCAAAGACAAGGAATATACCTACACTGTTGAAGAGGGCTTACAGCTCCGTATTCGACCTAAACGCTCCAGTGCAGGAACTGGAACGAAAGCCTGGCAGTTTAAGTACCGTCACCCTGTAACGCGTAAAGTAACCAAAATTTCGATGGGAACCTATCCTTCTTTACGACTGGCAGCCGCCAAATTAGAAGCAGCAGAATATCGGAAACAAATTGCGGAAGGTATAGACCCTAAGCGCCTTAAAGAAGATAAGAGAATTGAAGAACTGCGTAAGCAAAACGATAACTTTCTTGCTGTTGCAACGATGTGGTTTGAAAGAAAACGTAAATCTGTTAGTCCCTTTCATGCAGAACGAACCTGGAGAACATTGGAAAAATACGTATTCGACCATTTAGGCGCACTTCCCATAAGTGAGATCAGTCGACGTGATGCTATTGAAACACTGAGACCATTGGAAACCGACGGTAAACTATCAACCATTAAAAGAATTTGCCAAAGTCTAAATCAAATAATGGAGTACGCTGTAGCAAGCGATGTCATCGCCGCTAATCCTCTAACAAAGATGCTCCACTCATTTGAGAAACACCAAGTTGAAAACATGCCTACCATTCGTCCTGAACTATTAGGCGACTTTTTGTCTCGATTGGAACAAAATGAAAACATCCAAGATAAAACCAAACTACTGCTACTTTGGCAGTTGCACACAATCGCACGTCCAAAAGAAGCGGCAAGAACACGCTGGAAAGACATAGATTCAAAAAACCGATGCTGGACCATACCTGCTGAAGAAATGAAGCGTAGACGTGAACACAGAGTTCCTCTAACCGAGCAGGCTATTACCGTTCTTGAACGAATCAGAATTCAAAGTGGCGGTAAAGAATTCGTCTTCCCTGGTGAACGAAACCCACAGAGTCATATAAGCATCTACACAGCCAATGCAGCTTTAAAACGCAGCTTAGGGTTTAAAGATGAACTCGTTGCACATGGTTTAAGAGCTATTGCATCAACCGCCCTACACGAGCAAGGCTTTGACACACTGCATATTGAAGCTTGCCTATCGCATATGGACAAAAATACGACAAGAGCGAGCTATAACCGCTCCGACTTTTTTGAACAAAGGAAAGAAATTATGAGCTGGTGGAGTGAGTTTATAATAAAAGCGACTAACAACCAGTTACAGCAGGTGAGGAGGTCGGGGGTTCAGTCTATCTCATTGAAATTATTTGAATTATAGTTGTTCGGATTTTACGAATACACACCTTGTTGCACATGTTGTTTTTGTGATAATCATCTCAAAAACTTTACAGTATAGTGCTTCTCGATAACACCTGTTACAGTAAGCTACAACTATTCTTATTCTCGGCACAATGCTACATGTTTTCAAAGTTATTTAAGTCAAATGAAATAAGCCCTCATTACTACGTCTACGCACTAGTTGATTGGCGTCAAAGCGACTTCGTGTTTTACGTTGGAAAAGGTCAAAACGATCGTGCTTTTGATCATATTAATCTTGCATTTCGCACATCACGCTGGAGCCGAGATAAAAAACAACAGCAGATTGTAAATATTATTCGCAATGCTAGTGATGACGATATAGAGGAAATGGTCATCACATTAGCAGAGGATTTAACCGAAGGTGAAGCACTTATTATTGAGTCTATTGTGATTAATGATGTCGGCCTTGATAACTTAACTAATAAAATTAGCGGTTTATCAGAAATTAAGTGGGATCGTTATGCCAACGAAATCAACACCAAAAAAGTAAACCGGTATCTCTCAGAGATTTATGAGTTGGGTGTTATGAATGACCTGAAACAAATCCAGGTAAAAACCGATCTCAAAGCTACCCTAAAGTCATACTTATCCCTCTAGCGTATCCGTTTGACAGAAACCTTAAAAGCTCATTGCGTTTAAACCGCTCTTCAAGCCCAAAGGCTTCCACTTCAAATTTGTTGCTTCGATACCCACGAGTCAGTGCCTCAACGGCATACTGAAACAAAAACTCAATCGGCCCTAGCCGTTACCATTGCTGAGTATGAACAAATCACGACGTTTTTAAAAGAACTGTTCACCTGTTATTTCGAACTTCCTCAAGAGAACATCAAACCTGGCAGTAACCTAGCCGATGATATCGAGCGCATGGTATTATGGTATTACTTCAGTAAAAACTGATCTAGTGAATAGCAGACTTAACGCATTAGTACGCTGAGATTACTTTTAAGTAACCATCACTCACATGGCATAAAAGCGTAACAAACAGGATAAAACCAGTCCCGTATCTACATACAATACGGTTACTAACCTGCTTACCTTAATTTTTCCAAATGACGTTAGTTGTGGCTAAAATTTGTTTTAACTTTTCAATGTCCATCACTGGCTTTTCTGTATGAAGCATCGCATGACAATTAGGACAAACTGGGATTAAGTCATTAACAGGATCGACTTGGTAATTTTCACCAATCGTCGCTAGTTCAACTTTATGATGAACATGAATAAAGCCTTTGCCTATCTTACCGTACTTATTTTCAAAGTTAAGGTCACAGACTTGGCAGGTGGCACCATACTTTTCTATACAAGCCGCTCTGGCTTTAGGGTTGCGCTCATAGGCATTGATGGTAACTTGTTTAACCGCTCCTTCGATGAACTCTGAAGGTTGGCTAGAGACCTCATCAGGGTAAATTGGACTTACGGCTTGTTGAGCCAGGTTGGCTCTATATGAGTCAACCAGTATTCTAACATCATGATGCTTAACATTTGATTCAGTTAGTTGGTATTCAAGGTGCAGTTCAACGGACTTTATTACCTGTTCAAATTCAGAGGTGGAAAGGTCTTTATAGAAGCGAGATAAAAAGATTTCGTAGGACAAGGCGCTCATTGCACGCTTGTATACTTTACCTTCACTAAAAGCTACGAAGTTGCGCATGTAATTAGTGACTGATGTCTGATTCATATCCAATGAGCCAACTAGCTGTTCTAATACTTGGTCCAGTGTAATCTCTTGCAACGCGAACATGTAGCCACAATCATAAACCAGCTGTAATTGATCTGATGTGATCTGTTTGCTCATGATGCTGTGTTAACCCGCATACTCTATCGCGATTAATTGTTCTTCTGCCGCCTTTCCCAAATAACACCTCAGTGCAGAAAAGAACTTCGGCCAGCAATCATTGCCATCTTTTTTCATCGTCGCGAGAGCAAGCTTTTGTCGCGCGTCAGTCACTGTCATTCCTGTTGCAACTAATGCCTGCAAACGTTTATTGGCATGTGCCAATCGCTCTTTTCGCAATCGGTTTAACCGTTCACTTTTTAAGTTCAAATTATCGATAGTGGCTTGGGCTTTCTCAATCTCAACACCAGCTAAACGACAGCTCTCTTCATTCACGGAGATCTCACCCGTGGTACGGTGAAAGTTATAAATAAGCGTACTATGCTGAAGATGAAGAGGATTTAAGATGACATCATCCCAATCATTATTATCTTTTAATGCGCCGCAACGTAAATTGGGATTGGTATGTCGATTATCCGCATCAACTACCTTTTTACTTTTACCGCCTAAACAGCAAGCAAGCATGTTGTCCCAATCTAATGCCCAGTTATGTGCAGTGCTTTTATCTGATTTAGGATGAAAATGTTCAACTTGAAAATCTGACTCTTCGTCCTCAACGTCTCGCTTTAACAGATCAATTTCACAATAGGCGCAAATTCCCCCTTGATCACGTCGCAGGTAATTTTGAATTTCATCTCTTCGGGCAGTGTTTGACTTGCATTTTTGCCATGAGAAATTAGGTTTTCCCGTTCGAAAAGCAATCAATAGCGGCGGTTCATCACCTTTTATTACCTTTTTCATCTTAGCGATCTAACTCCCTGATACTAATGTCCATATCGAGATTACTAAGCTCTGATTCATGCTCGCCAGCCCAACCATCTAATTCTTTTCGTAGATTTATTGCGTCTTCACAATCCCACTGGTTATTTTCAACATATTGCTGATATTTCCGTAATGACTTAACGATTTCTAGGTGTTCGGCTCGCGGTGATTTAACGCCTAAAACATCCATTAAGACTTGTTGGAACTCCGCCCCTTCAGAGAAATAAATCGGCATTAATGATGGCTCTTCGTCTTGCCAATCAATAACTCGTATTTGAGTTGGCTTTACTGTACTAACGATTTGAGGGCTATGAGTTGACACAATAAATTGCACCTGCGGAAAGGTTCTCACCAAGTCACTCAATATAGTTTGCTGCCAACCGGGATGCAGGTGAAGATCGACCTCATCAATCATCACCACCCCTTCGGTTTGCAGAGGGTCAGGCATATCAGGATTTGCCTCTGCCATACGGGCAGCGATATCCATTACCATGGCTAATGTTGTACGGTACCCATCACTCAACTGTTCTATGCGGAGTTGTTTCGTGTCACTGCTTTCACTGTTCTTCCAGTCGATCATAATACCGGCTGGCGATATGGCTCTGGGATTTGAAAACTCGGGCATTAGCCGGTGAATTGCCATGCGAATCGCTTTAAGCTCGGGTAAATCAATATCAAATGAACGATGTTTCTTGTATAATTGAGCTTCTTTGTCTTCAAGTGTATAAAAATATTCAACAAAACGTCTGAAGTTCGTTCTGCTTTCTAACGCGCCACTAAGGGCACCAAAACGCGTAAAATCATTGCCAAAACCTTTGGTTCGCTGCGGCACATCAAAAACACCACGTCCGGTTCCGTAATGTATGAAAATCGGTAGTTCAAACTCTCGCTCTTCGTTTTGCGCATCAATAAACTGGTCTGCAAAGTCGTTGAGCTGCTGAAGGCCTAATGCTTTCGGAATTTGCTTTTCAGTTTTCTTTGCTTCATCACGTTTTTTACTGCGGTCCCAGGTTTGACCGTCAAAGCTTTCACACGTAATACGCACATAAGGTGGTTGGGTGCCGTTAGGAAACACCTGCAAATCTGAGTTTTTAAATGTAATGCCTGTCACTTTTGGCAGCCGTGTTAAAAATGCGCCCAGTGAAATCGCTACACCATCCAGCACGCTAGATTTACCCGCACCATTGCGAGCTACTAACACGGTAAGTTGTTCATCGAAGGTGATATCAAAATCACTGAATCGGCGAAAATTCTTTAAAATGAGTTTCTTAACCTTCATTGGTTATCACCTTCGTTTTTGATTTTCTGGGTTTGCTTTTTGTTGATAGCTTAACACGTTCAGCTTTAATACGTTCAAGCAACGCTTTTGCGCTGTTATCACCGCTAATCAAATCAGGATTCGCGGCTCGCCAGTCAGCGGTGAGATCACCTCTAAACGCTTTGGCAAGTATCGACTGGGTGAGGTTATTAACACGCTCTTGCGCGGCATTGACCTGCGCTTCGACTTTATGGGCAAAAACGAACAGCTCTTCGACACGGCGGACGATCTCGACTTGTTCTTTTAATGTAGGAAATCGAAAAGTTAATGACTTAAGGATTTTCAAGTTGATTCGAGGTCTTGTGACTCCTTGAACGTTGCTCTTTATTTGTTCGTAAGAAGAACTGCTCGCTAGAACATATACAACAAATTTAGGTAGAGCAATCTCGTCATTAACTCTTAAACAAAAACAATCAGCCTTATTTATAAAAGTTGAATTATGCTTGGGGAACAGACAAACTCGAACCTCCTGTTCAACGAATGAAGAGAATAAAATATCGTTCTCTTCAAGCGTATTACGAATCAGTTCTTGATGCTTTTTCTCACTGATAAACGTTTGTTTTTCTTCTATGAAATTTAGATGCCCCACATTCTCTAATCGAGCAACCCTAACTCCACTGTCAGTATAATCGGCTGTTTTTAATTTTGATCCGAATGGTCCATCAAATCCAGTGTGACAAACAGTATCAATACTCATTAGTTGAGAAGTATCATCAATCTCACGCCACTCTTCTGTCAACTTACCACTCACTGCGACAGCGAGGACGGATTGGCGGAATGATTTTAAGATGGCGGGGATTGCATCGAGTCGAGCTTTGGTGCTTTCCACCTGCGCCAACAACTCATCCAGCTTGTCGGCAATGACTTTTTGTTCAGCTATTGAGGGGAGAGGGAAATCAAGTCCTCTTAAAACCTCTAATCGAATTCCTTTAACTGTTGTGCCTGTACCTAGTGATTCAATTAAATTAGCAATAGAACGATACCAATAAACAAAATATGGCTTTTCAATATTCAAGTTTACAAATAACGCTTTAAGATCTTGATTGATTGCAGAATCAAAATTGGCAGTAACAATCTTACCTAAACTCATACGTGTCGCGACAATTGGGGTGCCCGCAGGAATGACATTGGTACTACTGTTTTCAACTGCTTCTTGAGAAATATGATCAACAGTATCTACAAGTTCATTCTTGTTCATATCTTTTACTGACATCCAAGGGATATCGCCTTGAAAGTACGAACTAATGGCTTTACTAGGTGTGCCCCCCCCCATAATAGTGTCGACTACACATTCAAGCTTTGAGCTCACCCAACCTTCAGGAATCACTTGACTCATCCTTTCACCCCACCCGCTAGCGACGCAACCAAAGCTTCAAGATCGGCTAAAGCACCCTTCAGTTCAGCTATGGCTTCGTCTGCGAGTTCTTCTGGCGTACCTAAGTCTGCAGCATCGACACTGTTAGCATCTTTAAGCCATGAGATATCTAGCGAATCTGATTTGTTGTCGCGGATGAATTCACGACTAAATACACGCCAACGACTGTGTGCTACTCTTTGCTGCGCTTTCTCGCTGCCATCTAAACTTTGATTAACAGCTGAATCTTCAACCTCTGCCTCTTCAGCATTAAAGCTCCACTCACCTTCCTTTCGGTCGGCTAATGCGATGTTATATACAGTTTCAAACGGCTTTAGGTGTTGCTCACCAAAGGGAGTGCGTTTACCAAAGTTAGGCATGTTGGTACGTAGGTCGTAGACCCAAGTATTCTTAGTGCAGTTCTCTTCCTGTAACTTGTTTGTTTCACTGCCTTTAGTGAAGAACAGTACGTTGGTCTTCACGCCTGCGGCGTAGAAGATACCAGTGGGTAAGCGCAAAATAGTATGTAGGTTGCACTTGTTCATGAGATCCGTGCGGATGCTGGTACCTACGCCCGCTTCAAACAAGACGTTATCAGGCAGTACCACAGCTGCACGACCACCGGCTTTTAAGTTACGGTAGATATGCTGCAAAAATGCCAGCTGCTTGTTGCTAGTTGGGTACGTCAAATCATCACGAGTAATCGACGCATCGCCGCCTTTGCTCGTGCCAAATGGGGGGTTAGCTAGGATAATATCGGCTTTTGGTAATGTCGCACCTACTTGACCAAGAGAGTTACCTAGGTGCACAACGCCTTCGTCGTCCCCTTCCATGCCATGTAGCAAGCAGTTCATTAGTGCTAAACGACGGGTGGATGGCACCAGCTCAACACCAACGAAAGCATGGTTCTTCTGGAATGTCACTTGCTTAGCATCAAGATCAAAATGGTCATCTGTTTGAGCTTTAATGTAGCTATCAGCAGCAATCAGGAAGCCTGCGGTACCTGCGGCGGGGTCTTGGATCACTTCGCCAGCCTTTGGGTTGATCACTCGCACCATAGAGTCGATCAGCGCACGCGGAGTAAAGTACTGGCCTGCGCCTGATTTGGTCTCGTTCGCATTCTTCTCTAGCAAGCCTTCGTACAAGTCACCTAAGCCATCTTTTTGCGCACTGAACCAGTCAATCGAATCGAGTGATTTTATCAGCTGCTTTAAGTGACGAGGCTCACGCAAGCGCGTTTGGGCATCAGCATAGATCGCCAAAATAAGTGGATCGGTGTGTAAGGTATTACCCTCGCTGTCTTTACCTGTCGATAAGGTAAGTAGCATGCGTTTGTAATCATCAAGCAAGTTTAAGCCGTCTTTGTCACTTAAGTCGCTCCAGCGGCAACCTTCAGGCAAAGTATGTTTGTTAAGTAGCCCTGCCTCGGTGTTCTCATGCACCATCTTAATGAACAGCAGCAAGACGAGCTCGGTAACGTAATCAGAATAGTTAATGCCATCGTCACGCAGTACATCACAAAGGTTCCACAGCTTTTGGACGATGTCGCTATTGTTTGATTTGCTTGAAGTGCTCATTTTATATTCTCAATTTCTTAATTATGTTTAAATAACCGCTCGTCGTTTTAATGCTTATCTGTATTCATTCACAACGAAGCGGGTAAACGTTCATTTACTGCAAATAATGCAAACCGTGACAAGTTAATGTCGTCAATATGCGGTCTATTTTTACTTTCGTGAGAAAGCCGTATGTAACCATAGATCTAGCTTCTGGCTTGGCTACTTAGTTGCTTGATGGATTATCGTAATGCGGCTGATGCCGAAATCGTGCGCAACCAAATTAATGTTTGCCGTATAGGTAACTAAAGATGCCGCTGAACAGCTCGAATCTCAACGTCGTTCTAGCTCAGGCAGATGCTCGATTATACGCATTGCCCGATGTGTTGTAATTTGGTTTTCTAAACGTATTACGGTATTTTTGCTTAGAAAACCATCAACCACTCTGCATAGCAGTAGAACTGCGATAAAAAGCCCTATAATTACTCACTAACCCGCTTGCCAAAGGTACTCATTCAGCTCATCAAGTATTGTATCGAGCTGGTCATCAAGCACATTATTAAAGCGTTTCGCGCCACCCTGATAGGCAAAGCGTTGGTTAACGAAAGACTTATCGATCACCGCCTCATGGACCAACTGCTTAGCCAGACGTTCTAACCACTTGCGCTGATTAGGGTTCCAATTATGCTCACTGTAAATACGCTGCATGGCATTAGTTACACGTTGCTCAAATGGTACTAATGCCTCATTGATAGCGGCTTGTCTGATATAACCGATAATACTGGCGGCGATATCTTGGTTGGTATTCTTGCGCCATGCGCTTTTCAGATGGGCTTCGTTGTAACCGGCTTCATCGAGCAATAGCTTCACTTCTTTGAGTTGCTCGCGAGTGAGATCCTTAGGGCGATTGACGACAACCGACAATGCCGCCGATTGGTTGATATTTTGTCTAATAAACTGATTGAAGCTATCTAAGTAATCCGCTGGTTTTTCGTGTACACCATAGGTTTGCTCACGACCGAGGAACTCATCTTTACCTTCATAAATCACCGGCATTTTGTCGCTTCCTGCGAGAAAACGTACTTCCGCCAGCTGATTAATTAGGCCTTGATGTTGCTTGCAAAATTGCGCTGCTTGTTTTGGCCCAATTTGATGAAGATGCTGATGGAGTTTGTCAGGTGCAACGCCCCATATTCCCTCAAGTTGATCTAACTTGGTTCTTAACGCTGGTTTGTTCTCCGCTTTTTTAACGGCTTTGCGCATGACTCGCATGACTTTTTGCGTCAACTGATTCAACACATCATTAGCGTGGCTTGTACCAGCTTGCTCACCGGGAGTATCTAAAGCTTGCTCTAAGTAGGCATCATCGCTGATCTCATCCACCAGCTGCTCTAAGGTGATATTCGGATCTTTGACAATCGGTTTCATAGTATTAACAGCTTCAAGTGCACTGTAGAGATCAACCGGATCATAGATTTTGAAGACCGTCTTACCTATTTCGTCACAGCGACGTGTCGCACGGCCCATCATCTGCCCGTACAGAATGCGCGACTTTACACGACGTAAAAACACTAGGTGGCAGATTTTAGGAACATCGATACCAGTGGTAAGTAGATCGACTGTCACGGCAATATTGGGGTAGCGCTCATTTTTATATTGGCGAATCAGCTGATCGACCTTATCGCTTTTTCCGGTAATTTTTGCAACGGCAGCCTGATTATAATCGTCACCATACATCTTGTTAAAAGCACTATCTAGCGCGGTTTTAACCATATCCGCATGCAGATCTGTGGTGCAGAATATTAGCGTTTTTTCATCGCCAAACGGGTCAAGTTCATTAACAAGCTGGCCGCAGATAACGTCATTAAACCCTTTGGTTATAACGCGGCGATTAAAAGATTCAACATCAAATTTAAGCTCATCGGCTAAGTCGGCAGATTCAACCTCTCCTGTTTGAGTATTAATCGCGGAGACGGTTGCGCCTTTCTCAAACTTAATGCCATTTTTGCTCAGTAGAGTTTCATAGCGAATAGGCGGTTCATGATCGATGAGCCAATCTTCCGCTACCGCTTCACGGTAAGTATAGGTATAGACCGGCTTACTGAAAATCTCACTGGTGTGTTTGGCAGGAGTAGCCGTAAGGCCTATACGAACCGCATCAAAGTAATCAAGTACACGGCGATAGCTTGAGAGGTACTGGCTCGCATCACGGTGAGCAAGCTCTCCTTCTGTCATCTGCTGATCGAGTGCATAACCCCTATGCGCCTCATCGACAATAATGCAGTCAAACTCATCAAGTGCGGGTGGCGTATCAGACATAAATATACGCTTCACCATCGCTTGTACGGTGGCAACTTGAATGCGGGTTTCTGCTTCGCTGCTCATATCGCCTAATTCGGCAATATTGTAGATAGAGGATAACGTTTTGTTCTGTTCTAGCTTTGCCTCATCGAAGGAGTCGCAGGCTTGATTGCCTAACGCGGTTCTATCGACTAAAAACAAAATACGTTTAAAGCGTTCGGCCTTAAGAAAGCGGTACATTAAGCCGATAATGGTTCGGGTTTTACCGGTACCTGTTGCCATCGCCAATAGGCATTGAGTTTTATCTTCCTCGAGGGCAGATTCTACCGCCACAATCGCTTTTTGCTGATAATCACGCAAGCCTAAGTAATCAAAACCCTCTTGCTGAAGCAACTTTTCTGCTTCATCTCTACTGCGCTTTAATTTATCGATAAGACCATCAGGGGAGTGAAATTGCTGTAACGGTCTCTTGGCGTTACTTGCTTTACGGGTATCACGGAACCAAGTGCCTGAAAGCTCAGCTAGCTGTTTATTAAACGGTCGTCCATTGCAAGAGTAGACAAATGGAATGTGGTAATGCCCCTCTTCTTCATCAGCCCAAGCTATAGTTCGGTTCTCCAATTCCCATGCACCTTTTTGAGGTGAGTTGAGCTTATAACCTTTGGAGTAACGCTCTGCTTGAGAGACTTTGCCTGCAACATTGGTGTTTTCTTGCTTAGCTTCAACCACAGCGATAGGTGTTAAACCACAAAACAGCACATAATCAGCGCGGCCGCTTTTTCCTTGATACTTAGTAGGCCATTCAGCAATTGCGAGGTTTTTACCTTTTTCGGGTCTTACTCCTTTTCGATAATCTAAAACTTCTGAATCAGCTTCCCAGCCAGCATCGATAAGCTGTTGATCGATGAGGATGCGAGTTAACTCTTCATTAAGAGTAAAGCGGCTACTGGCAGTATAGGTGCGCTTATTGACATCTTTACGCTGCGCTTTAATCGCTTTGAGTGTTTCCTCTGTTTGATCGGCTAACTGCTTTTGAAGCTTTGTAAGCTTGTTCTCAAATTCAGCTTTTTGTTTCGCAAGGGCCTCTTCATGCGATTTTGCCTGAACGGCCAGTTCTCTCGCTTCTACATCCATCTGCTCAGCAAGTACCGCGAACTCCTCTTTTTCTTGTTCAAGCAGAGAAGTTAACTGCTGATTAGATTCTAGTTGTTCGTTATTTTCGAGCAATTGGTTTTTAAGCTGTTGTATTTGAGTCTGTAGCTCAGTTAATTGCTTACTCGGATCTTGAGGGATAACAAACTCACCGGCTTTGAAAGCTACTCCTTGCTTGCCAAAAGCTCGGTGATACCAGATAGCAATATCACGGGCGACACGAAGGCCAGCTAATGCCGGTTTATGTTCGGTTTTGAATTGATGTACCGCTTGGTTGCCCGCTTTACGCAGCCCATGGAACAGGCTGATGATCTGAGACTCTAGGCGTAGTTCACGGTTAATTCGAAATAGGAGATCGGCTTGATTCGTTTTATCGTCAAATTCAATGCTACAGCGCATCGCTAAGTCTTGTGCGATTGCTTCGGCAAACTGGCGCAACTTAACCAATGTTGTATTAGGGTCGCTAGAGAAAGCACGTTCTGCGCTTTGTGCAAGTTGCAGAAAGATAGGATCATGTGACTCTAAAAAACAAAAATTACTTTGAATTCCATTCTCACCAATTTCAGATTTAGCCATCACTACTCCACGTACATTTGTTGATAAATATCAATTAACTACAAACAAATCTTTGAATGATACATACTAATTTGAAACTAACATCAAGTCAGTCGTTATTTAACCTTCAAAAAATTCTTCGTCAATTCGTTTTATATACAGCACTTGCTCATCTCGGCTACCAATGTTGTAACGCAGCATCAGCTTAGCCAACTCTTTACCATTGATAAGTACGATGCGCATGCCTAAGTCTTTCGCTGTCTGAGTTGCTGATGAGGTAAACTCTGATGTAGTGATGAAGATGCCTTTCTGTGCTTTCTTCAGATTAAGTGCTCCAAAAAAGTCTCTGATTTCACCAGCGCCAACGTTGTTTCCATCGGCATAACGCTTGGCTTGAATGTAAACCTGATCAACGCCAAGTGGGTCTTGATTAATCACGCCATCAACTCCGTTATCACCGCTCTTCCCAAGCGTATGGGCCATTCCCTCATCGCTGCCCCCATAGCCCATTGCTAGTAGCAGATCGATAAGTAATTGCTCAAAGAAAGCTGGGGATATTTTACGAGTTCGGGATAAGATATCGGAGGCTAGAGCGTCGTTGATTTGTTTGTAAGCAGCCCTTAGCACTTCATCTGGCGTCGCATCATTATCAGGCACATTCGTGTCTTCAGTTTTATCTGAATCACCGTTCTTTTGCTTGGTGAACGCATTGAAGTCATCAAAACGCTTTAGGTATTGGTTATCAATCTCTTCGCCACTATTTAGGGCTTCTTTCCCCAAGTCTGTTATCACGAAGTGACCACGCCTTACGGAATCCAAAAGCCCAGCTTTGGCTAAATAAGTTTTGGCCCATCCAACTCGGTTGGTAAATGCAGCTTGTCGCCCACTAGGAAGAAGCTCTGTTCTCTCGTCTTCAGACAGATTGAATTGCTCAGCTAGCAAGTCTATGACGTTGCTAAGCTTAACTTCTTCATTTTTGGCAGCCTCTAACACTGGCTTCATTAACTCTTGATAACTTGGAAGCATTTAAGCACCTGCGTTTTTTTGTTGTTCAATCCGTGCTTCGAGATCTTCACGCTTAAAGCACCAAGAACCGCTGACTTTGAAACCAGGAAGCTTTCCTTCGCTTGCTAATCTATATGCTGTTTTTTCGGATAACTTTAGATAAGCAGCCACCTCTTTCAAAATTGAAATTTGGTCTACCATTCAGAGTGTTATCTCGTATTGGTTTAATTCACCAGAATTGATAGTGAGAGAATATGAGAAAATTGGGGAATGGACAATGTTTGATGCTTCACTATGAGATTGAGCGCTTAATCTATACCCAAATCACCTATTCTTATTTACCTTATTCACGAATAACTCAACCAGGTTGCCTCTTGTTCCAAAGCTATACCTTGTTTCTTCGTAAGCGTCTTTAAAGCGACTCATTTAATCCTTTCAATAAACGTCGCAAACTACACCGCTTAGTCAACATACCTAAAAAACGAGAAGATTCACTTTCTGAATTCGTTGTTGTTGAAAAAATAACCAAGCCAAACACCAAAACCGAGCAACTGCCTCCCTCTACGTTACCTACGGAATTACGCCTTGAAGCGGGGGGCGTGCTCTCTTCATGTGCCTCGTGATGTAGCACCTCAGTGGCTCGGCCTTCTATTGAAGGAGCTTGCTGTTGTATGAAAATGTTCCCTGATATCCCTGTTACCTATCTCCCCAAGGCACCCGTCGATTTTAGAAAGGGCATTAACGGCTTGAGCTTTATCGTTGAACAGAAATCGAACCCGGGATAAGCTCAAAGTTCTCTACTGGCAGCGTAATGGTTTTTGTCTCTGGCAAAAGCGACTCGAAAAAGGCAAATTCACTTGGCCAAGAAAAATGCTTGGGCAAACACTCGCATTAACTGAAGAGCATTAGCGTTGGTTATTCGATGGACTCGACATCGAAAAAATGACACCCCATCGAGTCCTGAACTACCACAGCCTTAACTAAAGAAAAACCTAACCTTGAATCACCAGTTGAATATGGAGATGTCAATTGCCCGTCTTGGGGCAATCACTACTTTACCGTTCTTGTAACAAATCATCTTTGTCAACATACTCCCACTTACTTTCAATGCCTGGCCCTAAAATGCACACCATACTAGGGAAATTAGCTGAACCTTGTTCTTGCCCATTTTGAAGAAACTTCAAGCGCCCCCCAATAAAGCGAACCGCTCCTTTTGAGAAGTAATCATGGAATTCATCACTGCCCGTCCTTGCTGGTACTAACATAACCACTTTGGTACCCTTAAGTGACTCTTCATAGGCCTTCTTGGCAAATGCTTTCAGCTTAGAGTATGGTGGGTGACAGAACACAACATGACCACTCCAATCTTGCACCAATGCGTCATCTTCTTCTGTAAAATAACTCAAACAAAGTGCCGTTTCAGGCTCTGCTGCAGCGTCTAAAGTAAATCCATACCGTTTATCCAGCTGCGCAAAAACCTCTGGTGGCGTCTGCCATTTGTCTTTGTTGGTTTTGCTACTCCTCGTACTTGAATGCGTGGCTTTAAGGTTATTATTTACCTTGTCTGCTTTACCCTTTTTATCTACCTTATCTTCTGGCCTTTCAGTCAATTTTGTTAACACTGAGAAAGAGATTAAATCATCAACTTTGAAAACAACCGGTATCGCGGTTAAAGCACTCAGTTTATAAAACAGCAGCCCTTTCAACATTTCGTAGTTTTCATCTTGTGGTGCAATCAAGGTCACCGAGGATTTTGTAGCAAACGAAGGAAAAAATGAGCAATCTTCATGTAGTCCTGAAAAGTCATCTTCAGTCAAAGAGCATGAACGCCATAAATCAATCGCGACATCCTTGTGAAATGTTTCAATATCGTCTTGCCCATGAATTTGACTGCCTTTAGCGACAACATATACCTTTGCAACACCAGAGCCATCTGCGTGACTAGAGCTGCCCCAAAAACAGCGAATATCATCATTTTTTATGACCTCTCGAAAAAAGGCTCCCGATGCTGTCTGATTATCGGCAACCCCACCTAACCTATGCATTACTTGTGAGAACCAAATCTTTGCTAAATGCGCTTTGGTAAACTCGTAGCTCGGGTCATTGAAGCGGATGGTAAACCGATAACCAACGACTACAGCATCTGGCGATGCGACCAATTGCTCATAATGGCGTTTTAATGCTGTAAGCGAGTCTTGGATTAACGGCCCCCAGTCCTGGTTCACCTGCACTTTTTCAAACTCATTGTGATGGTGCAACGCCGTTTCCCCTAGGATGAAATCCACTCGTTCTTGATTAATCATGAGAACCTCCTGCTAAAACCGTATCAATCCATTGGCAGACAGCATTTTCTTCCCAAGCCACAGCTCGCTTTCCAATACTGACGCTTTTAGGAAACTCACCAGCCTCCATCATTCTATAAATCGCAGAGCGTGATAATGAAGTTACGTTGATAACTTCGTTCAATCGAATCAATCTTTTTGTGTTCATGGTATTCACCTCTTGTTTCATTCATAAAAGAAGTGAGCCATGTATTTTTTCTCAGGATGGCTGAAACCATCCCAAGAGGTTCAGCTCTATTCGATTCAAAATAATCTCAAACACATATTACCTAGGTGAACGAGTGCATTGATTCGATAGGAGAATTGAAATGAATGACCAATCCACCAGCTACCCAAAAACCAAATCGTTGCCGGAGCACCAAGTGTTAGAACAGGCGGCGCAGATAATAGCTAACCGAAACTTAAGAGGAGATGTATTTACAAGCCCTAACGCCACTAAAGAGTTTTTAACTTACAAACTGGGGCAACACGAACGTGAAGTTTTCGCGGTGCTTTTACTGGACAACCAACATCGATTGATTGAATACAACGAGTTGTTCTATGGAACGATTGATGCGGCTACGGTTTATCCACGAGAAGTGGTGAAACTGGTGCTTGAGAGAAACGCCTCAGCGGTGATTTTTGCTCATAACCATCCATCGGGTGATTCCAACCCATCACAAGCAGATAGACGCATCACTTCACGGCTGAGTGATGCTTTAGCTTTAATCGATATTCGCGTGCTTGACCACTTTGTGATTGGCGAAACGCCCGTTTCATTTGCAGAAAGGGGGCTAATATGAGCTTACCAATTCTGCATAACGACATATTGCCTATGTCGAGTGAGCTGGAAGTACGACTTTGCGCTTCACTTGAATTGTGTGCAATTCCCAAAGAAGCAAAGCGTGTTGCCCTCAACTTTCGCGATACTCAATACTATCAAACCGGTAATGGGCCTCACCCTATCGAGGTTCATCTCGCTAGAGAGACCAGTGAGAGCCCTTGGCACATCGCGGTCATGGCCAGCTTTGCCTACCCAGATAAACAGAGCACACAAATGGAGGTTCAGCTCTACTTCAATTTTCGTCATGGCTGGTTTTATCAACCAGACATTGAACGCTGCGACCTCGACCAACCACAAGTCATTGAGCTCTTTCAGTCTTGGGACAAAGCCTTTGTGAAACTACTGAATAACAAAGGCTTCAACCAACTCACTCTCACCGTTCTTAAAACGCTTTTACCTTAACCATCCCTTCCTAACAAATTACCGCTTCCAAACGGCGGTAAGGAGCCCTTATGCCTGTAAAAACAACCACACAAACCCAGCTGACCTTTGCTAGTACTACCCTAAGAGTCTCAGATAAGTTTCTCGCGGCGCTCAACACAGCAGTCTCAAACAAGGATATATCTCAGGCGAGAACGGTCACTATCAACTTTAGGGACAGCAGTTACTGCGCTGATCCCGGCGGATTTCGTCCTGTTGAAATTTGCTTTACCAAAGAAGAAGGTAATCATTGCCAACTTCTTTACATGACAGATTTCAGTTTCTCCGGCGGTCACTACCCCGAGCTTGCTCGCGACTTAGATTTTGATATCGGTAACAATGCGTTCTTTGCGCGTTACTCAGGTTGGCAATGCCTTGATAGTCGCGATGTCCGTGCGATGTATAAGCTCTGGGAAGGAAACTTCCTTGCTTATCTAGAAATGGGGAGCTTTGATGAGATAAAGGTTGAATGCTTCTAATCGGCAAAACTAAGGCTTGGGTTTTCCAAGCCTTAGTTTTTTAACGTGTTCGTTCACAAATTTTTTGGTTCATCCAGAGTTCAATCTCATACAAACGCCATACTACCGATTTGGCTCCGACTCGAATTGAACCTGGAAATTCACCTTGCTCCATAAGGACGTAGATACTGGTTCGCCCTAAACCCACAAGCCCCATCACCTCACGAACATTGAGCCACTCATCTTTGTTTTCTCCCATGAACCACCTCAATCAATATCGTAACCATAGAGAGCATTTTCATCACGCCTCCCTAGTACATCGCGCATCCAATCTTGGACTTCGTTTTCAAGCCAAACCGCAGCTCGACAGCCCAACGGAACACACCTTGGGAAACGTTCTTCCTTGATATATCGATTGATAGAAGAGCGACTCAGGCTCGTCATCTCCATCACTTGCTTCATTCGAATAAAACGCATATTGCTTCCTTATTAAATTCAACGAGCTTTAGGCGTCAAGCCATAGCGGTAAATGTACCAGCAGTGCCCAAGAGATTTTTTACACACCCATCTCATTTTCTGATACGAACCTTTCAGGAAACGAACCATGAGTCTTTTACCTTATTTTGAAAACACAACGCTGACACCAAGCCAAGAAGAGCTCGTTTTAGAACTCGACTTATTTTTAAACGATGATTGCCATTCGACATTTTTACTCAAAGGCTTTGCTGGGACAGGGAAAACCTTCATTACGCAAGGTTTAACGCAATACCTTACAGCGAATGAGCGCAAATTTACTTTAATGGCCCCGACAGGCAAAGCTGCCAAAGTCATTTCGAACAAAACCCAAATAGAAGCCATGACCGTTCATCGAGTGGTCTACAAATACTTCGATATCGATAAAGAGTTAAAGTCAGATTCAGACCCTATTGATATCGCAACGCTTAAGTCATGCCTTTCAGACAACCCAGATGCTCATAATGCGGTCTATATAATTGACGAAGCTTCCATGCTGTCAGACCAATTCAGTCAATCTGAAATTGGGAAGTTTGGTTCGGGGTATCTTCTCCAGGATTTACTGAAATACATCAATTTAGACGACTGGCCACAACGTAAAATCATTTTCATCGGGGATAACGCTCAGTTACCTCCGGTGCGATGCGTCGGCTCCCCCGCCCTAAACTTAGACGGTCTAGAAAGTTTCTACGACTTAAGCTGCACAGAAATCGAACTCACCGATATTGTCAGGCAGAAAGCCGACAGCGGCATTGTGAACAATGCGATGGAGATACGCAAAGCACTGGAAAGAGACAAACTCCCCCCAGTTCAATTGTCGGCCAATGAAAAAGATGTCCATAAACTTAAAAAAGAAGCCTTCCTCGAACAGTATTTCGTCTCTTGTGACCATAAACTTGAAGGCTGTAAAGACAGTGTCATCATTACCTACACCAACCGACAAGTCAGAGACTACAACCGTAAGATACGAGAGAGGATGTTTAAATCACACCGAGCGCTACACATTGGCGAGCAAGTTATGTGCGTAGAGAATCTCGATAGCGATGACCACTTCATCTCCAATGGCGAAATAGGCTGGGTTACCCAGATTGATTCGGAGATTGAAAAGCACATCATCGACATTCCACCGCGCGAGTGTGATGACTTTGAACCCGGAGTTGTCACTTTGGAATTCATTGAAGTCACCGTTAGATTCCTGAAAGACAATAACGAGCCGTTTGACGTTAAAAAGAAAGTGCTAAAAAACTTACTGGAAAGCCCTAGCGGCACGCTCACAACGAAAGAGCGTAAGGCTCTGCTTCTCGATTTCAAACAGCGATACAAAGCAACCCCTGAACCTAAGGAGCTTGAATTTCTAGAAGCAAAGGCCACAGATGAATATTACAACTGCCTTAAACTCAAATACGGTTATGCGATAACTTGTCACAAAGCACAAGGAAGTGAGTGGCCCCATGTGTTTGTCGATAACAACCGAGCCAATATCCAAAGCGAACAGACCTTAAGGTGGATGTATACCGCAGTGACTCGCGCCAAACAAACCCTCTACATCAAGCAGTAAAGAACAAGCCCTAAGCATTGCTCGCTTAGGGCTATTTTTGTTTGCCTGTCCAATAATCAGAACTCAATGCTCTTACTCATAACATAAGGATGAATCGAACATATTTGTTCGCCGTTGTCCTCTAGTGTGTAGGTTAGGTCTTTAAATCGCCAATTAAGTCAATCCAAAAAAAAGACAAACATACATTACCAAGGTGAATAGGCTGAAATCATTTACTACCAACCAGCTCAGTATCTTGCACTTTGAACCTTACCTTTCAATTACGCCAACTGTGACTGATAGCAAATAAAGCAAGCCATAAAACCCATCCGGCAAGTAATGCCCGCTCAATCCGTAGCATCAGAAATTATTTTCTGAGAGCACGGCAAGTTAGTTCAATCACTCCACCTGAATAGCATTGCTTTGCCTTAACCTACAGCAGTTAGTTATGGCGACTAAACCCAACTTAAGAGACCACGTATCGCTTCTTTTTGAGCTATACAACCGCATACCACAAACTCACTCAATAACCGCACAGGAGTTACAACAACAGCTTTCCTCTATCGGCGTAGAACGAGACATTAGAACTATCCAAAGAAATCTCGACATTCTTGTACAACACCTCAACGTAGCCAAAGACACTCGCGACCGCCCTTATGGGTATCGCCGTGAAGCTTCAATACTAAATAGTTTCGGCGCTAGAGAAACCATCCTTCTTGCATTTGCGGAGCAGTGGTTAACTAACACTTTTCCAGTCGAATATCGGGCAATCATTCACTCTCTCTTCAGTGACGTCCTACAGCAGAAATCCCAAAAGCATAATACCGTTTCATTACAAGATCTGGTCTACGTAAACGAGTCTTTGATTCCAAGCATCAGCTACACCCCAATCTTCAACTCAGTCTTTGAATTGATATGCAAGGCGATGGTTGACACTAATCAACTCAAGATTGAACTTCCTGATGGCCAGCACACCATCGGACCTCTTGGCTTGGTGATAATTGAGCAAGGACTGTCTGTTATCTATTACGAGCCCAAAAATCATCAAGTCAAACATGCCGATGTATCAAACATCACGAGCGCTCACCTATCAACGTTCGATTTCAAAAGACCTAAGGAATTTTCAATAAAGGCTTACATCAAACAGGTACCAACTGAGCCACAGAGCTGAATTGAACATAACAACCGCCCTACAACGCTGTAGGGTTTCAAACTAAAAACAAGAAAAGGATATCTAAATGGCATTAACCGAACCGTTACTGACTAGCATTATCACGCCTTCCAGCCAACTAAACAGTGGCTCACTGAATTGTCCGACTTCAAAGGCAACACCATGAAAGCACTCATCGCAATCGGCATCGGACTGTCTGTTTTACTCGGTTCAAAAAGCCTCCCATTTTGGCTTGTCATCGTAGCCTTCATTTTATTTGGCGGCAAAAAATCAAACTAGTAAGTAAGGAAATCACATGAGTTTAATCAAAAAGTTAATATTAGGCTGGCTGGCTCTTTCTGTCGTTATCGGTGGATGGGCTCTTGTTACGGGAAATACGTCCGAAGAAGCAATGCTTAAGAATCAATTTGTCGGCATCTGTGAGGATGTTCTGGATGAGGCTGAAGATGATATCAACAACCAGTTACAGCTAAGGTTGTTCGAATCAGGTAAACCAGGAAAGATTCAAGTCGATGGCATCAATGAAGAAGGAGTCACAGCAGAGCGCGGCTACAACGGCGCTGCTATCGCCTGCCCATACAAACTCGACGCCAACTTTGATACAAAAGGCATCAATGTATTGACCATTGTAAAGCTTAATCCTGAGGGTGATATTATTGGAACAGAAAACATGATTAATGGCCTGCAATCCCAACCAAAGAAAACCACCAGCATTGACTCACAACGCATTTCCAAGCTTCGCGACTTAGCCAAGAACCAGATTTGCGAGACCGTATTCGAAACGAATGCGGAATTTACCAAGAATCAATTTGATACCCACATACCTAAGGCAGGTGCTATCGCTCAGATGAGTCAACAGCCAATCATCGCAGATTCACAAAGCGGCAAACCGAATGCATTCATTTGTGATTTCATACTTCAATCCTCGGTTACGGGAATAGAGCCACACATGATATTTGAAGTTGAGATTGACTCAGACCAAAACATCACCTCGGTTGTAGGTTGGCCTGATGTCTTTGATCCACAAGAGCATCTATGGTGGTCAGAGCTATAACAGCAAGTATGGAGAAATTCGTTTCCTCGCGCTTTGAAAGATATATTATTAAGAAAAACCCTTAAATTGCATAAATAGAGCCTAGTCTGGATATCCAGACTAGGCCTTGCAATACGAAGGGTACTGTAATTCTTAATTTTGGGCCCATCTCTTTACCGACCAGTGAGCGTCGTTAATCAAACGCCTTCCTGCGAACTATTAGCGTAAATCTGTAACGAACTCGAAATAACGGCGCCGTATATTTGTTCTTGGTCGCTGACAACGCACTTATGAGCCGGGTTCGGTCATTTACCACTTGATACTGGATTATACCCATAACGCACATGAAATAAGTAAGTCTCAGGAAACTCAACATCTCTAACAGGTGCAAGGTAGCTTAGGTTTTGAAATAGCATTGCTCTATCATCATGGAACTTTTCTGACAGTGTTTCATTATATTCAATGTCATATTCATCTCGAGCCAAGTCACCAAACATCCCCCCAATGTAGCCTTGGAATCACCTTGTTACTTGAGTCATACATTCATCCAGTAACTCGACCAACGTTCCACGAGTAAACATATCACCGCTCTCAGGGTTTTATGATACTCAAAGACATCACTTTTAACCAAAAAGTACCCCTTATGCTCATCATCACTACTGCATATCATCACTACTGCATATCATCGCTATTGCTTTGTCTTTCTGATGGCAATGTTGTGCATACACATCTTGTACCTTTATAAATAGGCATTCTAATGCTTGTTTAGCAAACTGAGGCTTACCATTAAGTAAAAGCTAACTGTTGAAAACGGCACATCATTGACAAACCATTTGGAGTAGAGGTTATGAATCAATGAGAGCGAACGAGAAAAATGTGGCACTGACGCTGTGTCAATTGGTAATCCTTTGCATTCTGTTGCACTGTTGTGTGTTGGTTCATTATCGTTGAACTCAGTTGGAAAAATCATGTTGTCTTTCCTCTTAAAATTTAAATGGATGTCTTCCTTCAATAGATGAGTAGATGATGTGTTTTTTTCTGAATTAAATTTCTATTGAAATGAAATCTGAGGAAAAGTTGGGAAAGAAAAAGATTTATAATGATGTCGCATTACATGCTCCACTATCCATTATAAATCCTACCCAGTCTTCCCTGCTCTCTTAATCTAACAGACACAACCGAATCGCTTCAGTCATGCCCGTTAGGTAAAACCCCTTGTCGAAACAGAAGCTCTCTATACAATAGGGACAAATGTGTATTTTTTATTTTCAGAAAGTGATACAGCCTTTTGCATCAATATGGAAAACAACTCTAATACTCGACGAGCTAGCAAGGTGCACATTCCACATTGAATAATGTGCAACCACTCTGTTGACGTTCTAACTGAGTTTCTGTGTTAAAACATGATGGTTTGGAGCGATATGAGCATAACGCCAGCAGCTTTCGCTACTGGCTCGCATCATTGTTACGCTCGACTATCAATCTATTCATCCAGTTCGAGCTCCACCCATCCGGATGCTCGTTCACCGAGTGACACGTTGTGTGCCCCCATTAGCCATCACTTATTAGATGGTCGATTTGCTCAGCTGAACCCGCTCTATTATTTCTTTTAAGCAGATTAATCTCATGAAATAAAAGCGCTATGTGAAAAATGACTTACTCGGGGTCTAGCTTAAGCTTGTCTTGAGTGGTGATTCCTATTTTGTGTTCTACCCCTTTCCCCATGACACACACCATACTTGGGAACGGCGCTGCATCCTGCTCCTCCCCATCCTGTAAGAACTTGAGTCGCCCCTTAATCAAACGCACCTCTCCATGGCTTAAATGGTCATGGAAGGCTTTTGTGTCCGTTCTAGCAGGAACCAACATGACGACGATTGCCCCTTTATCCGCTTCCTCTTGTGCTTTCTTGGCAAAGTCTTTGAGTTGGGAATAAGGTGGATTGCAGTAGACCGTTTGATTACTCCAGTCTTGAGTGAGCGCATCATCATCCATCGTAAAGTAATGGTCACACAGTGCCGTTTCAGGCTCAGCCGTTGCATCAAGCGTAAAATGAAACTCTTCGTTGAGTTTCTCTACACAGCGGGTGGCGTTTGCCATTTATCACGCTTGGGATTTCCCGTTCGAGCGCTGGAGAAAAAGAGCTTATTGTCCATCACAACTCTCCTTAGTTTTGGTGTTGCCGGTTTTCTTTTGGACCTTTTGGGATTTACTGCTGAACGAACCTAATGTGTTTTTCACATCATGACCCGTTGTGTTAACTCTGGCCTGTCGACTCAATACATAGAAAAGTAAACCACGCTGGTAACGGTAATCATCGTGCTCTTTGTTCAACTCAACAAGTGGGTGATTTAAGAAGAGACAAAGCTTATCGATGTCATGCTTGTGGATTCCTGTTTTGCTTTTTCCACTGCTTGTATTGTCAGCCTTTCGTCTCGCTCTTGTATACAGTTTTGGATGCCTTGAGAGCTCCAGCCACTGGTATGAATCACTTCTTTTAGTCTCATCAAGCGATTGGGATGTTCGGTGTTCGAATGGTTTGAATTCATGATCATTGCCTTTGTTAGTTTCACTCAAACAAAGACGTTGTTGCGTATTTTTAATCTCAACTGGTCTCATTCAAATTCGATTGGAAAATTTTTCACATCCATATCATCCCTTTGAGTATTCCGTTTATTGATACAAGGAGAAAATATGGAAACGCTATATACCTTCAGCGCTCCCGTCACAGAGCACCAGATATTAGAGAAAGCCGTCGAGATACTAGAGAGCCGCTTAGTGAGTGGGGATGCTTTTACTCGTCCGAATGACACGAAAGCCTTTCTACGCTGCAAGCTAGGAGAATATGAGAGAGAAGTCTTTGGGGTGATGTTGCTTAATAACCAACATCAATTGATTGAATTTAATGAGTTGTTCTTTGGCACGATTGACAGCGCCTCCGTGTATCCACGAGAAGTGGTGAAACTGGTGCTTGAGAGAAACGCCTCAGCGGTGATTTTTGCTCATAACCATCCATCGGGTGATTCCACCCCATCACAAGCAGATAGACGCATCACTTCACGGCTGAGTGATGCTTTAGCACTGATTGATGTGCGAGTACTCGACCACATTGTGGTGGGCAGTGATTGTGTGTCTTTTGCTGAGAGAGGTTGGCTATGAATCGTGTTATCAAGCGTACTTTCAAGCTCGACCTATTCCACCAGTTGGTTGAGCTATTGATTGAGCAATATGACATTCCCACAGAAACAAAACGCCTTGCGCTTAACCTTAAGGTCGCGAGCTTCTACAGCAACCGAAGCGGGATACAACCCATAGAGGTACAGCTTGAACGAGCTAATCCTAATGAACCTTGGGAGGTGCGATTCATCGCTTCTTTTGATTACCCAACACCAGAAGCTGAGAGCGTTGAAGTATCTCTATATTTTAACTTCAAACACCAATGGTTCTATCAACCAGACATCCAACGATGCGAGCTCAACAGGCCAGAGGTGCAGTCGCTCTTATTAGCTGGCTCAAGATGTTCACCAATCACCTAAAGGCATCACAGTTCGATACACAGACACTCACTATCGTCAGTCGATTCAAGTAGCTGCTCCTTCCTAACTTCAACCATCCCGATAACATTCGATTCAAGCCAATCTCAGATACATATCATTCAACCGAATAGATAACTATTGAAAGGAAAAAACCATGAAACCACAAGTACTGGCCATCACAGCGCCATACTCCCCCGTATCTCAAAAACTCAAAAGTTTGTTGATAAACAAGATAGAGACCTTCTGGAAACAGAACCCAACCAAGAGGGAGTGTGAAAGCCTCACCATTAACTTTCGAGATACAACTTACAGTGCTGACGCTGGTGGCTACCACCCAGTAGAAATCATGTTGCTGAAAGAACAGGAAAGCCAGTATCAAATCCAATACCTTACTGACTTTGCTTACATGGGCAACGTTTACCCAGAGCTAGAGCGTAATGTGGATTTTGATATTGCTAACGGACAAACGTTCATTGCCCCTATGGGATGGCAAAGCTGCCACGATAAATCCATTGTGGAGTTCTACTCTCTCTGGGAAAGTAACTTTCTCGCTTACTTACAAATGGGAGCCTATGACGAGATTAAAATATCGTTAAGCTAAAGACGCCATCGGTCAGATAGTGACGCACCCATCGTTAGGATGATTGCCACTCTATCAAGTAACCACCAATAGCGACCTAACCATGACAACAAGGGATAAAGCCAATACCACAGAGCAATTATCACTGGTGTTTGAGTTGTATCGACGCATACCGCAAGGTCGAAAGGTGACGGCTAAGCAGCTTCAGGCTGAGTTAGTGGATGCAGGGATGTATCGTGGCATCAGAAGCGTACAACGTAATCTCGATGTTATCGTTGATTATTTTGATGTCGATAAAGACACTCGAAGTAAACCTTTTGGTTACAGTCGCGGAATGTACAGTCAACCAACCTTAGGCGCGAGAGAGCTTGTCCTACTACAGCTCGCCAAAGCAACCATTAGCCAGCAACTCCCTCCATCCTTAGAGTACGCCATTGATTTTGCATTCAGCCTCTTACGAGCCCAACCTCGCTCCTATGCAGGAATGAAACCACCACGAGGAGACACAAACAAAGCACATGCAGCGATTGATGAACTAAATGCACCAAAGGCGCTAGGAGAGTTCTTCGAGCCCATTTCGGTTGCGCTGGTTCATCAAAAACAAATCACGCTTACCCTTAAATCCGGTAAGCAGATAGAGCAAGTTTCACCTATCGGTCTCACGACCACCTCAAGTGAACTTTATCTCGTATACCAAAACACCCTCAACGATTACGACGACCTTCCTGTAACCTGTATTGCTAAGCTGAAAGTGCTGACCTTCTATTTTGATTACCCGTCAGACTTTGAATTACAGCATTATCAACTCAAATCAGAGCCTAAGCGCTCAATACAACAACTAGACAATGTCACTCAATTGATTGCATCGGACAGATAGTGACGCACGCAGTGATACCTTACCTCTGTTTCAAAAATTCAATGGAACCTACAGGGTACTTACTCCCCTTCATGTTCCATTGTGCCATAGCGCAATCAGTGTAAAGCATGGGGCACTAACCTTACTTCAACTCCATTAGGTTAGTGTGCAAGGCAGAACTGTACTTTACGATTGATTGTGCCATTAAACGTCTCTAGCTAAGACGAACAATGTTAAGGGGGACGGCCGCCCCCTTAGTGTGGTCATGTCGAAACCACCTTATCTGAAACGCATATTATCTAAGAAAAACCCTTATTTTCGGGTACTTGCGCTTACCTCACCTGTCGTCACTTCGTTGAGTTTTACCTAACTAACACATACATCTCAATTGGAGAATTATCATGAAATCAATCATTACTAAAATCATCACACTAGCTACTTTAACCATCTCAATGAACGTGAGTGCTGCCAGCGCTATTGATGTGCTCAGTATCGAATCAATTAAAGCCACTCTTACGCCAGAGCAGATTCAACAATCCCTCAACCAGTGGAAAGAGAACCAACTAAAACAAGTTGAATCACGCGCTCAGAACATCTCTGATAGAGCGCCTATTGAGGCAAGGCGAGAATTAGTGGAATCTCAAATAGAGCAAGAATACAAACAGACAGCGAAAGCCTTAGGCTTGTAGCTTGTCGATTATTAGGAAGGGAGCGCAATGCTCCTTTTTTTGCTTCAATACGAAGCGAAAGGATTAACTCGCTTTTCAGGGGTTACGTAGTGTGGGCTGTTTTTCATTTCAGCTTGCTCTCGCCTGAAGTTGCTCTGACTCACCTTTCTCATTAAGAACTCATCAACCAAGGACTCTTCCCAGCCGACAGTACGAACCGATATTTGAATGCTTGCAGGAAACTCACCAGTAGCAATCAATCGGTAGAGAGTCGCCTTGCTCAACCCTGTTTTATTTAACACTTCTCTTAATCGAATCAATCTCATGGTGACCTCACTATCTACAGTTGTAAAAACGTGACTCCCTTGGACGCCAAGATATCTAGCGCCACAGGGAATCACCTAGTCTCATACAATAAGTAACAATGAGTTCGTAACGACCTTGTTCATAATCGATAGGACAGCAATTCATTTCCAGATTGGATAGACTTCGACTCAACATTACATTCAATATGAAAAATTGATTTGATTTGTAATTGATTGATATTGATAAACATAAGAGTCTTTAGGACTCTTAATTGACTAGAATAAATTTGATAGAAAAAAGAGATAAGAAAAAGATTTATAATGATGTCGCATGGTCATGCTCCTCTATGCATTATAAATCCTACCCAGTCTTCTCTGCTCTCTTAATCTAACAGACACAACCGAATCTCTTCAGTCATGCCTGTTAGGTAGAACCCCTTGTCGAAACAGAAGCTCTCTATACAATAGGGATAAATGTGTATTTTTTATTTTCAGAAGATGATGTGGCCTTTTGCATCAACATGGAAAGCAACTCAAATACTCATCGAACTAGCAAGACGTATGTACCATACTGAATAGATACAAGGTTATTGTCTCATTGCCTGAACGATACACCTCCAACTGGCTATCACTACGCAAATCAAGACCTTGGTCTTTCAATACCACTTCGAGAGCTTCGCTGCTTTCTTTAATCATCAGCGACAAAAGGAAGTGGATAGCTTTTAGCTGGCTCAGATAACGTTGAGACTTAGGGTTTCTCCCGCAACCTTGACCCTCCAACAAATTAATAACTTGGGAAAGGAGGAAGCCTTCAAGCCCCAAATCCTTTTTTGACTCTATAAGCTCTTCAATTTCGTTTTTGTATTTTTGAGAGAACAGAGAACCTACCGTAAGTGACGCCTCAAGCTTCTGGTGCCAAATGGCATCATCAATGAGGTTAGAGCGTATGAGGTTGAATGCGGCTTTCAATGACAGTCTTTGGATGTGAAATTGAGTAACCTCATCAAAAAATAGTTCACCAACAAGGTTTGACGAAGTGAGCTTTTGGTCTGTTTTATCGCTGAATGAAGAAGAGAGAAAAAAGTTTGGCTCTGGCTCTGAATCTACATCATCCGACTTAGCCTGAATCATCGTTTCACTTGAAGACTCCTCCTCATTAGGGCGAGTAGTTTGTATCAGTTTATTCAGTTGCCCAACTAGAGTTTGTTGATGAGTACCATATAGCTTTATTATCGTCTGAGTGATTTCCTCATGCTTTGCAGCAGCTAAAGCAGGGTGGCGTGTATTCAGTAAGTATTCACTTTTACATCTTCCGATTAAAACCTTTCCAGAAAAACCTGAGTCATATTCGACAATCCACTTTGCCCCCTTTAGCTTAGCAAGTTGAGAACGATGACTATCCTTAGTGAATCGCCCTAACAACGCACGAAAGTCCTTAATGGATTTACCTCTAACAACACAATAATCATCAGACAACACAACGAGTGTTAGTAAAAACAATTTGATTGCTGCACGATTTGAAAACTGATTAAATGCTGCTGAATCAAGTAGGCCTCTGGCTCTTTGGTAAACGACCTCAGAGAGCTTTGGAAGGTCACAATTCCCACTATCTAAATGCTCGTAAAAACCGCCCAGAAAAAGACACTTGATGTCTCTTTTCTTCTTATTGCTTTCACCACTATTCGTCCAATCGCCCTCTCTAGTTACAAAGTTATTCCTTTCAAGGTATCGAATACCTTCGAGAATAGCACTCACCGAAACCTTTATGTCACCCGACAACTCTCTCACTGATTTAGCTGTCACGTCACCATCGCTAACACCTGCTTTATGTAGCAACTTTATAATAGCAAACTTTGCTTCAGGACTAAGCCCAACAAAAGGGACTCTCGCCATTACCATAGCGTAAATCAAACCGAACCCACCCACAAAAACACCCTGTATTTAAACTCACATTACCATGTCAGATTGCACCTGTCATATTTAACTTGTCATGCAATCCAAGTCAGGTAAATTAGATAGATAAGTACGAAACTTCCGTTAACTATAAATTGAAATTTAGGTGATAAAGTGTCTTCATTAAAGTGGTTAAAACCGACAAAAGAACAAGCTGAATGGTTAAAGCCATACCTTGCTAAGAGATATCCGGATATTGATATCGAGCTTTCTCGACTAGCCTTTAACACGGAAGAATATTGCAAGAATTTCAAAAAACGAGTGGATGACTTGTGGGGGGATAAGTACGAGAGAAAAGTTAAAATCGACAGAATGAGAAACAATTGGGATAAGAAAAATAGTCGAAAAAAAGTAGCAACTGTCAGTCTTACTATCAGTGTTTCACCAGACACTAAACAAGACTTTGAAGGGTTAAAAAAGTTTCCTCACCTTAAGGGCTGCACCCAAGCAAAGTTGCTAGAAGAGCTGCTCAGTCACTATGTTAAGTCATTTGAACAAAAGGATAAAGAGATTAGAACAACCACGAACAGCAACCAGAAACAAGATGAAAAACATGAATTGAAAGCAAGAATAGATACTCTTGAAAAAGAGCTAGTACAGAAAAACGATGAGCTAGAGGCACTCAAAGAAAAGAATCTCCACGCAGAAAATGCGAATAAAATCGCACAAGAATGGGATCAAAAAAAAGGTGAGAGTTCAGTGAATATGAATGTAGTAAACGAGTCAGAGGCAAAGTCCGTTGAAGTAAAAAACAATACCACTCAAGAAGGAGGAGCCCAAGCATTCCGCACTGTTACTAATTACTCTTAAGGATAGGAGAGGCAATTATAGAAACTGTGTGGCCTAATACCGCGAGTTTAATATTAGCTGTGCCAGTGGTGCTATAACTCCTTTGGCTACTTTGTTCAATATGTTCGCTCCACCAGCACATTACTTTACGCCTACGCCCTAGGCTGGCTGTACGGTTGTATGCGCCTCGTATTTAGTTGACAGCAACAAGACAAGGCAAGCCTCTACGAATTCAAGCAGCGACAACCCGCAAGCTTTTAAAGCCGACTTCAAGTAACTCTCCTTCACCTGCTCGTTCAATACGTTCGCTCCACCATTGCATAATAGGGCGACGATCAAGATAATCTGTACGGTTATAGGCTTTTCGAATTTTATTTTCATCTTCGTGAGCTAAAGCCGCTTCAATAAGATCAGAGTCGAAACCTTGAGCATTCAAGGTTGTACTAGCAAGAGATCTAAGTTCATGAGCGGTTGTTTACCTTCAAATCCCATACACTTTAATGCCATATTAGCTGTTTGCGTATTGCTATGGTGTCTAGGGTTTCTATCAACTGGAAACAAAAACTCAACATGACCAGATAGCGGCTCCATAAGATCCAAAATTGTCAGCATTTGAGATGTGAAAGGTACTACATGCTCTCGTTCCATCTTCATTGTTTCTGATGGCACAATCCACACTAAGTTGTCCCTATCGAGTTCTGACCAACGGGCTCTGGCAGCCTCTCCCGGCCGCACCATTGTATGGAGCTGCCATAAAATCAGATTTTTGGTTATGATCTTTGAATTGCTTTCTCGTATGGTTTTCACAAGAGCTGGTAACTCTTCAGGTAGTAAGGCTGGATTGTGTTGAACTTTTTGGGTTGGATAGAGTTTAGTGATCTCAGATAAAGGATTAAACTCAATAATGCCAGCTGCTACTCCAAGGCGCATAACTTCATTAATAATAATGCATAAACGCTTAACCGTTTCAATTTCACCACTTTCTGCTACAGGTAGGCGGACTCAACAAACAAACCCAACCAATTGATTAAACACAACTTCACATCTATATCACTCTAGGGAATATCCAATCTAATTTATTCTAAGGAGAATAAAATGGAATCTCTAGTAAAGAACATCATCCCTGTATTTGTAAAAGTAACTGCTTCTGAATCACGTTCCTTTCAAAAAGAGCACCAATATCCATTTTCTGAGTTTGAAACTCTAGCCCTGTCTATTACATTGACCAATCCAGTAGGTGGTTACGATAAGACTTATGTGCGTGTCCATTTCTCTAATCAAGATATCTATGAGTGCCGTCTGGATTTAGGTTGTGGTGGTAACGACCAAGGCTTTGCTGAGCATTGCCTATCTATAATCGAATATGACGAAAGAGAGCAATACAAAGTCAACTGGAAAAACGACCACCAGCTAATCACTACCAGAAAATCGTTGAACAGTTAAAGCAGTACCACTTTGACGAACAACAAATATTGATTGCACGGCATAAAGCAAAAGAAACCACAGCAAACGCTGAGGCTGAAGAACAAAAGCAAGAGGAGTTTAAACGAATAGAGCAGCAAAAAGCCTTCGAGCTTCACCGTCAAAAAGAACAGGAATTTCAAGACGACCTAGTTGTTCCTGATTGGACGAAAGCAGTGATTATTGCACCCCTTACTGAATACGATTCTGACAACAGCGACTCTTATGCTAGTTATCACCAGACCAAAACCTTGAGAGCTATTATCCTAGCTTGGTCAAAGCATACTCGCAATCAGTTTCCTGAACTGAGAAGGCTTGTTTGAATCATTCAGATACTCAATTTCTACATGATAAAAATCAGAGCTTAGAACATAGACAGCCCATTGGTCGGGAGATGGTTACTTCTTATCTGATCTTGATTACATTCGCCACGGTTGGCAAGTGAGGAAAGTTTTCTTAGGAAGTAAGCGGAAAGCTCATCATGTTTCATTCGGTGAATGGGCTATTACGGAATAGGAATAATAGAAAGTAGCCCGACAGCTACTTTCTTTTTTTGTTAAATGACATCTATAGCAATTACTGAGTTAAGTTGCTTATCATAAATAACAGAGTATGTTTTCCCTGATTTTATAAATACAATGATTTCAGCATTTGAAGCAACCATCTGTCCTGAACTATCCGTAAATGGTAAGTCATCATTAAGCTCCCAATAGCCACCAGAATCAAACTCAAGATATCCACTGTAAGTTATTGAATTAGAAGATGTAAAAGTAAAACGACTACCCACCACATTCCAATCTGGAGCGATGTTAACTAACGACTCTGAGGTAGATTTGCTTAGGATTACACCTAACTGTTCACTGTTGGCGGTATTTCCAGAAAAATCAACTCCGTAACTACCGGTTTGAATAATCCAACTACCAAGAGCACCTTCTTTATATTGACTATAATCAATCGAGTTGGGGGTTTGTGAAAATGATAAAGGAACAAAGACAATGTTAGATACAAAATCGATTAAAAGAAAATCCCCCTGATCATCATTTGCTATAACTGCTGAACTAACACTATTAGTAGATTCATTGACATAGATACCTTTAAATTGGTCTGACAACTCAGTAGAACTATTATCATCTGAATCATCTGAACAACCAAGTAGAGCTAAGGATATTAGAGCGGTACCAATTAATTTTTTCATTATTCACCCATCCATAATGCATTTAAGTATAAAATACATTTATAATATTGTATAAACGAAAGTAAACTCGAAATTAGAAGTAGTAGGCAGTCATTAGATTAAATGTCGCAGTGTTTGCATAGTTATCAATTTGGTACTTAGCGCTTGCGCCAAAGGTTAAATTAGACATAAGGGTATAATCTATACCAATACTTGCAATACCGCCGAGTTCGTGACTTGAACCTGTCGGCCCTTTCTGATAATCCGTCACCTGTTCAATACCAGAAATGTGTTCTTCTTGCTCTGCTTTATATGACGAACCGTATTCATATTTTGTATAACTCAGACCAATACCACCTTTCATGGACCATTTTTCATTCAAATCATGGAAATACATTGGTATTAAGGTAAACTGTTTAGCTTCAATATCAGCATCCCAATCTTTTTCGTATTCATAGCTAGCATCTTGAGTTTCAATACTATATGAATCATCGAGTTCGAATTGGGAATACCCCAACTCCACTGCCCAAGAATTTTCAAATTTGTAACCTATAAAACCACCTAAAACCGCTCCGTCAGACTCTGGATTTAATTGTTTACCATTTATTACCGGTTCGAAATCATGGTCAGAATAGGTTAGTCCATACTCAAGGCCAAGGTAAGGGCCAGAAAAAACTGGAGCAGTAAAAAGTGCAACAAGTCCCAACATTTTTCTCATCGATTTAACTCCTTATTATTCAATAAATTTAAGTTATTTAGCTTAACAAGCTAATCGTGAAGAAAGTGTGAAGAGTTACCCGTGAAGTTTATTTTATAGGTAACTAAAATGGTTTATTAGGTAATTAAAGAGAGAGTTACGTTGACCAATAACTCCAAATAGTACGGTAGACAAAAAGTCATTTAACTAGCCAATTACTTACAATAACAAATTCACCTTACTAATACATAGCCTGAAAACTATCTGCATCAATAGTTACTTCCGACCAATTCTTGTCGACCTCTCCTCTAATTAGGACTTTAGTTTCTGGAGTAACAACCTCACCACGCCATAAGTCATCATCGATTTCCATTGTGATATCCCCTGTTGAAACACGAAAAATATAATCATCATGGCCAACAGAGGATATTATATGCCCCCTCAATTTAAATTGAGCCTCATCACTTGCATTGAGAGCACTTATTACCTCTCGTGCGACATGCTTTGAGCTTCGTCCTTCAAAGCCCCCTTTACTATTAACGATAGCCGTCGTTAAAGATGCTTGAAAACCACCTAGCTCATCGGCAGTATGATTTTTCTCAAAATAATCCCCGTCATTCATCATCTAAAGTTGAAAGTAGTTCTCCTGCCAACTGCATGATAACGAAACAGCCGTGAAGTAATCATGAAGAAAAGAATGAAACTTAATATTAATAACTTGCTTAGCGGAGTTAGCAAAAGACCACTCTAACGGTAAATACATAGTCATTATTATCATGACTACCGTGCCATCCCATACGCTTACAAATTCTGTCCACAATTACTAACTCACAACCGTAACCAGCATTATCAAGATCGTGACCATCATGGCGATTCTCAATCTTAAGTATCGAACTACGTAGCTCAATGTCTATTTTCCCGACACTGCACATCAGTTTTGGATACTGAGTTAAGTGAGTACAATCACTAACGAGGTGGACAATGACAACTAAGAAAACACGAATCAAACATGCTCCCGAATTTAAAGCCGAAGCACTTAAATTGGCTGAGAAAGTCGGTGTCGCTGGTGCTTCACGACAACTATCGTTATATGAATCTCAAATCTATGGGTGGCGTAAAGCCGTTAAGAAAGACGTGAAGATCAGCGCCAGAGAAAATGCCAAACTCAAACGATTACTGGCTGAACAAGCTGAAGAGCTAGATCTCGTAAAAAAGGCCGCCACCTACTTCGCGAAAAGTCTAAAGTAGATTGTTATGAGTTTATGCTCGAACGCCTGATGCAATATAGTATTGTCCGTATAGCTAAGGTGTTTGGGGTTTCTCGAAGTGGGTTTTATTACTGGATTATCATCGCCATAAAGTCACTCAACGCAACGAGCACCGAAAGCAGCTTGATAGCAAGGTTCGAGAAATCTTTATTGATAAAAAGGAGCGCGATGGTGCAAGGCGTATTCAAAAAGAACTTGAAGAGAACGGGAATAAGCACGATGCGAAAACCATTGCTGCGAGTATGAAGCACCAGAGTTTAGTCGCGAAAGCCGCCCGTAATTTTAAGCGTACGACAGATAGTAAGCATAAATTTTCTGTGCCCCAAACTTGCTTGAGCAAGACTTTAATGCGACAGCCCCGAATCAAAAATGGGCTGGAGATATTACCTATCTAGCAACAAGCTAAGGTTGGATGTATTTGCCGTTATTATCGACCTGTACTCGCGGCAAGTCGTTGGTTAGTCAATGAACACTAGAGTGACGGCGACTCTGGTCTACGATGCGCTATCAATGGCATTATTTCGCAGAGGTATGTCAGAAGGAGTGATTATCAATAGCGATAGAGGTAGCCAGTATTCTTCAAAAGACTACCGAGACTTAATTGCCGCCCAAAATCTCAAACAAAGTATGAGCAGAAAAAGAAATTGTTGGGATAACGCTTGTGTTGAAAGCTTTTTCCACTCAATGAAAATAGAAGCCGTCCGATACGAGCCGATAATGATGCGAGAAAAGATACGCCAAGCACTTTTTGAGTACATCGAAGTTGATTACAATCGAACAAGAAGGCCAGTGTTCTTGGGTCTCTAAGCCCAGTTAACTTTGAAAAAAATATGTCGCTTAATGCGCTGTCCTGTCTGGCTGGAGCAGGTCACAATTGAAACACGTCTAAATTATCACACCAAAATAACAACTGAACTACAATTCAGCGTATGATTATTCCATACCTAGCTTTGGTTGGCCAGAACAGGGCGAATACCAAGAAAACTAATATACATACGGTTGCAACAATCGCCAAACGATAAAGAGTGAAATAATATGGCTCAAACTACCTTATTAACCTCCGACAAAGTAGTCCCTTTAGTACGGATTGAAACTATCGATACACTCTTATCTATTGCATCAACTCAATTGAACAATAGTTCAAGTTGGATAAAATACGGTAGTAAGCACCTCCCACTAAAGAAAAAAAACTAGTGTACCAAGCAGAATTTATACCCGAAAACGCGACTCTAAGCTTGTTCAAATCAATATCTCTTGAAGTTAACAAACGTGACTACGTATCATATCTTAAAGATTGTGGGCAAGAAATCAGTCGATATTGGTTACAATACGTAGCAGATACAGACATAACACTTGAGCACGCTTTACGATCTTTAAAGCTAGGACTACTAAATCACCCTCACTTAACTAACTTTTATATAAAAAATAACTCTAACCGACTTGATTATGTTTTAGAGAACAATCGTTCGCCGAAAGCTAATGATAATTTAGATATAAGTTTTGAACTCATAACTATTTTCTCTTTCATTTCGTTCGTAGAATACGTAATGGGTAAACCCTGGAAGCCTCAAGCTACAACGTTTAGCTTTCCTGAATGTATATATTCTGAGATTGTAACAAGTTATATTGTCAGTAATACTGTTTATAACAATAACAACACTTCGATAAGAATTTTAGATATTGATGCAAAAAGGAATATTAACCTTTGTTCCCTCTCCTCCAACAGGTTAAGTATCGTAAGATGTCAAAGTATAGATCCCGCAAGCCCCTTTTCCACATCTTTAATCCTAGGTTTGGAAGCATATGTTGGTACAATAAAGCTTGAAATAAACTACATATCAGAAATTATAGGCATCGCACCACGTACACTACAAAGACGATTAACCCAAGAAGGTACAAGTTTTAGAGAGATTAGAGATTATCTTCACATAAAATTTGCTAACCATCTTCTATCCGAAGGGCTTCACTCAGCAACTGAGATCGCTTCACTTTTAGACTACTCCGACTTGTCACATTTCAGTCGAGCTTTCAAACGCGTAACAGGTCATTCGCCTTCAGAACAAACCACTGAAACTCCACCTTTTACCGTCAATCACCAACACCTGCATTCGAGTGATTAAAAGCGGTTAGGTATTACGTTGTTCTTCTTGGGTTTGTTACTCGTTTACCAAAATCTACGATTATCTACTTATAGTATTAATTAAGTATAGCGCATGTAAAAAATATACATATAAAGCCTTGATTCATATAGAGATAGCTATCAAACACTCATACCAAGATAGATATAATTATTTACATAACTGGTAATTGCCTGGGCAGGCAATTACCAGTTATCAATCCAATCATACAATATATCTATCTTACTCTCCTCCCAATCAGCCTACCCACATAATTAATTTACCTCAAATATTCCATAATCAATTTTTTGTAACACGTGTCGTAAAATGATAAATAACCCCAACTAATAAGGTTGATAATATAAGGAGAAGCTGCTTATTTCGATAATGTACACCGATATTAAAAAAGGACACCTTATAAAAGAATGAACATAAATAATTCACGTTTAACAAGGGTTACTATATGACCAAAGTTACCTATCCAACACCTGTAATTAAAACTAATTATGCAAAAATACTTATACAACTTTTTAGTGATTATGGTCTCGACACGCACCAATTAATTGAAGAATCTTTCCTTCCTCCAAACTTAATTGAATCTAAAAGCAATTATGTCCCACAAGAAACTGTTAAACTTTTAATCTTTAAAGCATCATCACAGCTGACCACTCCTCAATTCAATGAAGTACTAAGTTTGGCTTTTAAAAACAAGATAATCCCCAACATTTTACATGAGTTTTTCGAGTTTAAGACCATTGGAGACTCTCTAAAACATGTTAATACTATTTTTTCACTAGACTCTCCTGGTAGCAATGTTAACTTCGTCCAAGAATACGAGATGAGCTGGTTTTCAAGAGGCACCTCCGAGAGTCAAAGCCTCAACTTTCAATATGAAGAAATATTTGTAATAACTTATATTATTGAACTAATCAGAATTTTATCACAGTCATCGTGGAAGCCAACCAAAGTTCGTTTACAAGGACAGGACAGTAACTTAGTTCAATCCGTCGTTTCAGAACAATGCCAGATTTTTGTCGACCAAGAGTCAACCGCCGTATTGATCCCCAATGATATATTACAGCTACCGATTCGCCTTTCACTTAAAGATATAACCCCTAAGCCTAACTTATTAAATTGGTCTACTAACTTCAGCGACAACGTTCGCGAGTTAATTAAACCATATATTAAAGAACAGGATCTGTCACTCGAAGAAGCAGCTAAGTTGTTCAACTTATCTATCCGGTCTTTTCAAAGGAAATTACACAAAGAGAATATGACCTACCGAAATATAAAAGAAAAACTAATAGTGTCTATTGCATGTGAGTTAATTGAAGATGGTCATAGTATAACTTATATTTCTAGCCAATTAGGTTACACGAACATCTCTCATTTTTCTCGTGCATTTAAAAGAGTCAGTGGTGTCAGTCCAAAAAATTACCAATCTACTTTACCAAAGGTAAATCCAATTGAAAATGAATTCGGGGGATTATTAAGTTTTAATATCCATACCTAGATTTGGCCTGTTGAGAAATATAATCTACTAATAAAATTTAAAACTAAAATCTTAGAAAGATAGTTTTAACTTAAACACCCCATAAAAATAGAGTGTTAACTTTATTATTCATCAGCTAAGCATGTCATCATACAAAACCTCATCCTAGTCTGTTCACCCCTCCTCCTTAGAGTTTCATTATGAAAATGCACTCAGTCTAGAGTGCTCACTTTTTACATTCCAGAGGTATTATTATGGCGTAACTGTTTAATAACTTATCAGAGATTTTAGTGACAACTACACATGGTATATCTAGACGTTTGTTTTAACGACTTCAATCTCCTTATTTTTCAAGCCCCTAAACCTCCAAAGTAAGTGTCGACTTTGACTGTATCTACTCACATTGTTTCTCCTATTCGCTACGCTAAAAATCTAGATAGTTTAGGTCAGAAACCAAAAATTTTTTTGGCGTGATATGGTAAAAGTCAAATAAGAATCTGTGCAACAATTAGTTATCAATAATTTTCAAGAAGGATAATTGATGGATACTTTAACTGAACGCATACTTATAAACGAAATATTAGACGAACTTCTTTTGTTTGAATCCTGTCAGGCTAATAATTTCTTTAATATTAAGTTCCAGCCTATTGTTAATGGTAACGATAGAAGTGTTGTAGCTATGGAATCACTATTACGCTGGGAGAGTGATGTTCTTGGTCATGTAAGCCCTGAGCTAATCATTGATTGTGCAAATAAAAACAACCAAATAAGTAGACTTCACTCTATGATAATGTCCCACATCATAAGGGCCAAGCCAATCATTGACGCACATTATAAAAAAGAGCTATTTTTCTCTATTAATGTTCCAATGAGCATGCTACTCGATCTGAATGTTTTTTCATTATTCTATAAAAAATGTCGCGCCTCAAACATTAATAGTAATGCTATTATAATTGAAATTACAGAGAGTATTCCGGCAGATATAGTTGAGGTATCTAAAAGCATCGATTTTATTCAAAATATTGGGTTTGGTGTTTATTTGGACGACTTTGGTAAGGGTTACTCTAACCTAGAGTGTTTACATAACTTTAATCTTACAGGGTTAAAATTAGATAGATTCCTCTCAGAGGGAATAGATGATTTATACTTAAGGTCAATAGTCGAGGTAATAGTTTCTATGTGTGAGAACGAAGGCAAAGCCTTGATTATAGAGGGAATTGAAAATAAAGCTCAACTAGATACTTTTAAGAGTCTAGGTTGTAAGTACTTTCAAGGCTACTATTTTTCTCATCCAGTTTCAGTAAAAGAAATTTGCAACGGATATGATTTCAACATGGCAAGCTAGCCATAAATGGTTAATTATTTATGGCCATCATGTAGAATTACCAGATTTAAATTAAACGTGTTGGCTCGAATTAATTTCAAATAGTGATTTATATGTATAGTTTAACAATTATTTTAAGCATAGTTCTTAACGGAGAGTCATTTATTGCATCAGTCGATGTAAATGAGTCTTTTTCATCTATAGAAAATTGTGAAGATAAAGCTATTGAAATCCATGAAAAACCTAACAAAACAAATATTGAAGTCATGAAATTTGATTTCATTTGTGAGTTAGAGAATCGTGCTCAGTGACAAAAACAACTCGATGGTCAAATTAAAAAGTCACCTATTGATTTTAGTAAGGGTTATAACTCTCATACCTACAGGGGCGTTCTCAAGTTTCAATGAACCCCATACAATAAAGAGTATAGATAATGTTAGTTCTGTAAAAGATGACCATAATGCTGAGCTAACTGGTAGCATAATTGCTTCAATTGAGTCCCCAAATAATAACCTCTATAGCTTCAAAGACAAAACAGGAAGAATTCAAATAAAAATAGAACATAATATATGGAAAGGTTAACTTTGACTGGTTAGACCTAAGAATAGATGTAGATAAAATAAAGAAGATCCCCTACCCTGAATAAAGGTATCGGAGAGGTAAATTAATCACGTCTTACTTACTAAAGTTTCACGCCACAAACGTATTTATCATAGCTACCCCTTGTAGATACGAGAGGTCAACATAGTTACAACTCCTTAAAAATTAGAAGATTTGTCTGTAAAATCAATATCAAGTAAAACAGGTAATTGTCTTACGTCAACTATCTGTTAGCTTTATCACACTGATCCTTTATTTTTTCATTGGCTTTAACTTATTATTACCTTTACTGATTCTGCCTTTGAATACTTACTTAAGAAAGTATAGTCAGGAGACCACTGAAGGAAATCCGTTAAATAAAAATTAGAGTCGATGAAACACTTTAACACACGTAATGAGAGTATTCCTTAAACCATTAAGTCAGTTTCAATCGAATCATCAGAATACTGAAAACCTCTGTCAGAATTACCATTTGTCTATCAAATATCACCTAGCTAATGAACAAACGGCCTTAATTAGACTTGGTAAAGTTTGCCTATTTACCTATGCCGTCACTGTTGTATGTAAGTTTAGACACTTTGTACTAATAGTCAGCCCTCTTAAAAATCATAACCTTAAACATAATGTAGTGGTCTAATGATCCCGGACACCAAATTAGGTGGTAAAGTCTCCACCATAA
>NZ_JBFSVK010000037.1:0-47299 GCF_041467855.1 Vibrio sp. 10N.247.311.51
ATTTAGGTTCTGGCGCCGAGAGGTGTGAGAGTTCAAGTCTCTCCGACCGCACCATCATTAAATAGAACCCAGCTTTTTAGCTGGGTTTTGTTTTATCTGGAATATGCAAATCTGCTAGCCAAGTCACCAAGTATTCTCTTCTATAACCTCACTTTTAATACGATTTTATAAGACAATGTCAGCTCCATTTTCTAATTGAGTATGACTAGCCTATGAAAGCCCTCCCCTTAACGATCGGTTGCTACACAGATACGCCAAGTAAAAGCCAAGGTGTTTATCAAACTCAGTTAGATCTAGAAACAGGAAAACTATTACCTCTAGAGCTGATCATCAAATGTACTAACCCCTCTTTTGTTACTGTAACAAAGACTGGGATCTATACTGCATCGGAAGTTGACCAGCAAAAACAGCCCCAGCTCATTCATATACCTAATGTTGATTCACAGCTAACGCCCAATGCGAGCCTCATCTCGGGAGATCACCCTTGTCACGTCGCGATAGATCCACACAATAAGTTTGCTATCACGTCGCAATACTCATCAGGCACATTCGATATTTTTAGCTTAAGTATCAATGGCAGCATCGATAAGCGACTCAAAACAATCAAGATGGTTGGATCCGGGCCGAACAAAGAGAGACAAACAAGCCCACACGCCCATCAATGTCTGTTCCTACAAAACTCACCACAGTTTGTGACTGTCGATCTCGGCACCGATCGCATCAACTTCTATTGCTTTGATGAAGAGCAAGAAGAGTTCCTTGATGAGCCAATGCAGTCTATTAAGGTGCCCGCCGGCAATGGACCTCGTCATTTAATCTTTAACAGAGCTGAAGACAGAGCCTATGTGGTCTGTGAACTCTCTGAAACGTTACTGATTTTGGAAAAGGTTTTAGGCATTTGGAATGTAGTGGAAGAGATTGATGCATTGCCTAATATGGAGAAGGGAGAAGCCGCAGCAGCGATTAAGCTATCCCCTGATGAGCAATTCCTTTATGTGTCATGTCGACACCAATCAAGAATCAGCAGCTTCAAAGTCGACTCTGAGACTCACAGGCTGACTTTCATTGAAAGCTACGACACTGAAGGCAAATTCCCAAGAGACTTCCATATAACGAACGATGGAAAATGGCTTATAGCCGCCAACCAGCACTCCAACAACATCACCTCATTCAAGCGAGATAATGAGGACGGTTCTTTGGTTTATACAGGCTACTCGTTAGAGCTAGATGCGCCTGTTTGTGTGACGCAACAGCGATAGTAATCACCAGATACAAAAAAGGAGAGCATCAGCTCTCCTCTTCTTTTGCAACCAATTAAACTAGCTACTTAAAGACCCAAGGCGTATTTCAATACTTGAGTTTTAATCGGCCCAGAGTTCTCTGCGAGTTTTAGTGCGGCATTACGCACAAACTTGAGCGGACCAATGTCGTTGCTGAATGTCTTGTAGAAGAAATCCATGCCACTCTGCATCATTAGGTTGTCGCCTCTTCTCATCACTTCATAGCGTCTTGCTACAGACTGATTCAATTCACCCTTTTCTTTGGTGACATTCAACAGTACTGATACATCTTTGAAGCCTAAGTTAACACCCTGTCCAGCCAAAGGGTTGATCGTATGCGCAGAGTCCCCGACTAAAATACAGTTATTCTTCGAGTATGATTGAGCATGACGTCGTGTCAGAGGAAAAGAACCCGAATTCAAGACTTTGATATCACCTAACTCTTTAGGAAAGTGAGTAAGTACTTCGTTGCGTAGTTTTTCAGGAGTCATTGCTGACAGTTGCTTAATACGCAGTGGAGAGTCATACCAAACTAACGAGCCTTGCCCGACTTCTTGACCGTCAGAGGTTAGAGAACACAAAGGCAAAAATGAACGAGGACCACTTGGTAGAAATTGCTGCCAAGTAATATCTTGCTGAGGTTGTTCTGTTTCTACATTGATAAGCATACAGTGTTGTCGATAATCCCAAGCCGTAATGCCAATTCCAGCTTGTTGACGAACGGCTGAATTCGCACCATCAGCACCAACCACCCACTTCGCAGATAACTCAACCCCAGATTGAAGCTTAACGATATTGGTTTCACCAAACTCAATCACATCGAGCTTTTCTGGACATAACAGTTCGAGATTGTCGTAGGCATCAAATTGAGACCATAAACCTAATTGAATGAGTCTGTTCTCAACGATATAGCCCAAACGAGGAAGGTCTAGTGATGCAGCATCAAACCGAGTACGACACTCTGGATGCTCCCACGTCTCTAAACGCTTATAAGAACACACTCGCATCGCTGCAATACTTTGCCATGCACCAAGATCTTCAAGCAAATCGACCGATGCTTGAGAAATCGCTGACACACGAATGTCCATCGCTTGTGACTCATCAAAAGCTTGTGGGGCAAAACCTTCGATCACCGCAACACTCAGACCTTGCTTTGCAAAACCGATTGCTGTTGCTGCGCCAACCATGCCGCCACCGACTACTACAATATCGTAACTGTTCATATTTTGTACTTATCAGTTTGATTCTTTGACTGTTTTTGATTGTACTTTTTCATAACTAACTTGTAACCAAAAACCTTATTCGAAAAAAGGGTTATCCCTTATGGCATATGGCGTTAACGATAATAAAAACCACTACATAAGAGATTTGTTCAGACTACTAGTCAGTCGGTTTTGAAACCAGTACAATACGCCGCTTGCCGCTAGAGCCTGTCATAAAATTGAATACCGAATTATGACAAACGGGGCTAGCGGATGAATAATGGGCGATTTGCTCCCTTAAATTAAACTAACGATCGAGCGAACATATAATGAGTAAGAAACTGCTAATTAAAACTTGGGGCTGTCAGATGAATGAATATGATTCATCAAAAATGGCCGACCTGCTTAACGCTGCAAATGGCTATGAGCTAACTGAAGTACCTGAGGAAGCAGACGTACTACTATTGAATACTTGTTCTATCCGCGAAAAAGCGCAAGAAAAAGTATTCCACCAGCTTGGTCGTTGGAAAACGCTTAAAGATAAAAAAGAAGGTGTGGTGATCGGTGTGGGTGGCTGCGTAGCGACTCAAGAAGGTGATCACATTCGTCAACGTGCACCTTACGTAGACGTTATCTTTGGCCCACAAACATTACACCGTTTGCCTGAGATGATTAAGTCATCACTGTCTAACGAAAAGCCAGTAATGGACATCTCTTTCCCAGAGATCGAAAAGTTCGATAACCTGCCCGAGCCAAAAGCTGAAGGCGCGACGGCGTTCGTTTCTATCATGGAAGGTTGTTCTAAATACTGTACTTACTGCGTTGTACCATACACACGTGGTGAAGAAGTTAGCCGTCCAATGGATGATGTCCTTTTCGAAGTTGCTCAACTTGCCGAGCAAGGCGTGCGTGAAGTTAACCTGCTAGGTCAAAACGTAAACGCATACCGCGGTCCAACTCACGAAGGTGATATCTGTTCATTCGCAGAACTGCTTCGTCTTGTTGCTTCTATCGACGGTATCGACCGTATTCGTTTCACAACAAGCCACCCGCTTGAGTTTGGTGACGACATCATTGAAGTTTACAAAGACACACCAGAATTAGTGAGCTTCCTTCACCTACCAGTACAAAGTGGTAGTGACCGTATTCTTACGATGATGAAGCGTCCACATACGGCTATCGAGTACAAATCTATTATCCGTAAACTGCGTAAAGCTCGTCCTGACATTCAAATCAGCTCTGACTTTATTGTTGGTTTCCCTGGTGAGTCTAAGCAAGACTTCCAAGATACAATGAAGCTAATTAAAGAAGTTGATTTCGATATGAGCTTCAGCTTTGTTTTCTCTCCTCGTCCAGGTACGCCAGCGGCAGATTACCCATGTGATGTACCAGCACAAGAGAAGAAAGATCGTCTATACGAACTGCAACAAACGGTAAACACACAAGCTATGCGCTTCTCTCGTCTAATGTTAGGCACAGAGCAACGTATCCTTGTTGAAGGCCCATCAAGAAAGAACCTAATGGAACTTCGCGGCCGTACAGAAAACAGCCGTGTTGTGAACTTCGAAGGTTCTGCAGACCTAATCGGTCAATTCGTAGATGTGAAGATCACTGAGGTTTACACCAACTCACTACGTGGTGAGCTAGTTCGCACAGAAAAAGACATGGGTCTACGCGTTGTTATGACTCCAGCAGAAATGATGGAAAAAACAAAACGTGAAGACGAGCTAGGTGTAGCAACATTTACACCATAGGCAATACAACTGTTTGAGCACAAAGCGCAAACACAAAGCTTGAAATTACCTAACTAAGTGACCATCTTAGAAATAGGGATATCACCATCAGAAGCCCGGTCTAAATCGGGCTTTTTGCTCTTTGTTTTATTTAAGAGTGAGTGGCACAAAATGAGAGGCTAATTTGAGCAATAAAATCGTTACCTTAGAGATAAATCTAGAGCCAGCAGACAACAAGCGCTTGGCAAGTTTATGCGGACCATTTGACGACAACATCAAGCACCTTGAGCGTCGTCTGGGCGTTGAGATTAATTACCGTAGCAACTTTTTCACGATTGTCGGTAAGCCTCACACTACAGCCGCAGCTTTAGACATCATCAAACACCTCTATGTTGAAACGGCTCCAGTTAAAGGCAACATAATCGATATCGAACCAGAGCAAATACATCTGGCGATCACCGAGTCAGGCATTTTGGAGCAACACGTCGAGTCTGAAATTGACTACGGCAAAGAAGTGACCATTAAGACTAAAAAAGGCGTTATCAAACCTCGAACGCCAAACCAAGCACAATACCTAATGAACATGGTGACTCATGACATCACCTTTGGTATTGGGCCAGCAGGTACAGGTAAAACCTATTTAGCCGTTGCTGCAGCAGTTGATGCACTTGAACGCCAAGAGGTTCGCCGAATCCTACTGACTCGCCCTGCTGTTGAAGCTGGTGAGAAGCTTGGTTTCCTACCGGGTGATTTAAGCCAGAAAGTCGACCCATATTTACGTCCACTTTACGATGCGCTGTTTGAGATGCTTGGCTTTGAACGAGTTGAGAAGCTGATTGAACGTAACGTAATTGAAGTTGCGCCACTGGCTTACATGCGTGGTCGTACATTGAATGATGCGTTTATCATTCTTGATGAGAGTCAAAACACCACGGTAGAACAGATGAAGATGTTCTTAACCCGTATCGGTTTTAACTCACGCGCTGTGATCACTGGTGATATTACGCAAATCGATTTACCTCGTGGTGCAAAGTCAGGCTTACGCCATGCGACTGAAGTCCTCAATGAAGTCGATGACATTAGTTTTAACTTCTTCATGTCTGAAGACGTCGTTCGTCACCCTGTGGTTGCTCGTATCGTCAACGCATACGAGAAGTGGGAAGCAAAAGACCAGAAAGAGCGCAAAGAGTTTGAAAAGCGTAAACGTGAAGAGCGTGAAGCCAAACTTCTTGAGGCTCAGCAGTCAGTTACGACACAATTAGCAACACAAAATAGTTCTGTAATTGCAGAACAAGGTGATAAATAGATGTCTATTGAACTAGACCTGCAATTAGCGGTCGAAAATGAGCAAGGTCTTCCAACTGAGCAAGATATTCAGCTTTGGTTGGACAAGACCATTCCTCAGTTTCAAGAGAATGCTGAGTTGACGGTTCGTATCGTTGATACGCAAGAAAGCCACCAGCTCAATCATGAATATCGTGGAAAAGACAAGCCAACTAACGTGTTGTCTTTTCCATTCGAGGCTCCTCCAGGGATCGAGTTAGATTTACTGGGCGACCTCATTATCTGCCGCCAAGTTGTCGAAAAAGAAGCAGAAGAGCAAAGTAAGCCTCTGCTAGCACACTGGGCTCATATGGTTGTACATGGCAGTCTGCATCTGCTAGGTTATGATCATATCGAAGATGATGAAGCTGAAGAGATGGAGTCACTCGAGACAGAAATCATGCAATCTATGGGGTTTGAAGACCCTTACATTCTAGAAAAGTAAATTGATTCTAGTAAAGTAGGTTGCAGAGAAACAATAACTCATCGAACCTGTGATTTTCGCAGGAATCTGAGTTGTAACGTGTGCTATCACACTTCTGATAGCGTTATTTTTTGAGAAATCATGAACGAAGGTAACCCCCCCACTTCTGAGGGAAGTAAAAAATCTGAAGGTCCGAGTAGAAAGTCCTTCTTTGAACGCCTAGGCCAACTATTTCAAGGTGAAGTAAAAGATCGCCAAGAGCTCGTAGATGTAATCCGCGACTCAGAAATTAATGACCTAATTGACCACGACACACGCGACATGCTCGAGGGTGTTATGGAAATTTCAGAGATGCGAGTACGCGATATCATGCTGCCTCGCTCTCAAATGGTTACAGTTGAACGCACCGATGATCTAGATACATTGATTGCGCTCATTACTGATGCTCAACACTCTCGCTACCCAGTGATCAGTGAAGATAAAGACCATGTTGAAGGCATTCTATTAGCGAAGGACCTACTTAAGTATTTGGGTTCAGAAAGTGCCCCATTTGATATCGAACAAGTGATTCGCCCTGTCGTAGTTGTTCCTGAAAGTAAGCGAGTTGATCGCCTGCTTAAGGAATTCCAAGAAGAGCGTTACCACATGTCTATCGTTGTCGATGAGTTTGGCGGAGTTTCTGGCCTGGTAACCATTGAAGATATCCTCGAAGAAATCGTTGGTGAAATTGAAGACGAGTTCGACGATGAAGAAGAGCTAGATATTCGTAAGCTGAGTAAGCATACCTTCTCTGTAAAAGCTTTAACCACTATTGAAGAGTTCAACGATACGTTTAACACTGCCTTTAGTGACGATGAAGTGGATACGGTAGGCGGCATGGTTATGACAGCACTCGGTCACCTGCCGGTTCGTGGCGAAATTGTAGAAATCGAAAACTACCATTTCAAAATAACATCAGCAGATAACCGTCGTGTGATTCAGCTACAGGTAACCATTCCTGACGAACAGCCTCTTCCGACTATCGAAGAATAACAACTTCTCTCTAAAGAGATGACAGAAATTAGATGACTAAGACATTTATTCATCGCCTATTACGGCCGCTTGCGGCCGTTTTTGTTGGCGCTATAACCACCCTTTCATTCGCTCCATACTCTATATGGCCTCTTGCTATTCTCAGCCCAGCTTTGTTGCTGTTACTGATCCACAATCGCTCTCCTAAAAGTGCGCTTTGGATTGGCTACGCATGGGGTTTAGGTCAATTCACCACAGGTATCAGTTGGGTATACGTCAGCATCGATCACTTTGGCGGCATGCCACTGGCAGCCAACCTGTTTTTGATGGCACTGCTCATTGGCTACCTAGCGGTTTATTCCGGCCTATTTGCCTGGAGTTTGAACAAGTTCTTCCCTGCCAATAATCTAAGCCGATTTTTCCTTGCAGCTCCTGCATTGTGGTTAATCAGTGATTGGCTGCGTGGCTGGGTAATGACGGGCTTCCCTTGGCTTTGGCTTGGCTACAGCCAAATCGATTCGCCATTGGGGTCATTTGCACCGATTGGCGGTGTCGAGTTAATTACTCTAGTGATCATTGTTTCAGCCTCTGCATTCGCTTATGCGATTGTTAACCGGGCCTGGAGTATCGCTATCATTCCCGCCGTCGTATTTAGCGCAGGTTTTGGTATTCGAAATATCGATTGGGTCACGCCTAACCCTGAAAAAACAACATCAGTGGTATTGATTCAAGGTAATGTCGATCAAGATAGCAAATGGCTGCCGAGTCATCGCTGGCCGACCATGATGAAGTACACCGATTTAAGCAGAGAAAATTGGGACGCGGATATCATCATCTGGCCTGAAGCCGCTATCCCTGCGTTTGAGGTAGAGATTCCTTCTTTCCTACGTAACTTAGATAGCGCAGCGAAGATGAATGACAGCTCGATCATCACTGGTGTGCTTAATCAGTCTGAAGATAAGAAATACTACAACAGTATTCTTTCTCTCGGTGTGAATCCATACGGTGAATACAGCTACGATCCAGACGAACGCTACCATAAACATCACCTATTGCCGTTTGGTGAGTTTGTGCCGTTTGAAGATATCTTGCGCCCATTAGCACCTTTCTTTAACTTGCCAATGTCATCATTCAGCCGTGGCGATTTTGTTCAACCCAACATAGTGGCAAATGGTCGTCACTTAGCGCCTGCGTTGTGTTATGAGATAGTCTTTAATGATCAAGTTAGACAGAACGTAACCGACGAGACTGACTTTATTTTAACGCTCTCTAACGATGCGTGGTTTGGTCGTTCGATTGGCCCTCTGCAACATATGGAAATTGCACAGATGCGTGCTCTGGAGCTTGGTAAGCCGGTTATTCGCTCGACCAACAACGGTGTGACGGCAGTTACTGATTACAAAGGCAATATAATCAAGCAAGTGCCTCAGTTTGAAACGGCAGTGTTAAAAGCTGAACTCATTTCAACGGATGGTCAAACGCCTTATCACACAGTAGGTACTTGGCCACTGTATATCTGGGCGATGCTCAGCTTGGTGATTGGTTGGGTAATTAGAAAGCCAAAAAGCTAGATTCGACGAAAAGTGATTTGAGGGTTGACTGATTGGGTCAACCCTTTTTCATTGCTGTGGTTTTACGTTGATACGCTATGGTTCAGAAGCTTACGGTTTAAGGGCTTTACGACTAAACCCTTTAGAACCACATTTAATACATGGGATGATATTAGTTGGGTGGTTATATTCGGTTTGATGACCACACTCGTCACATACTAAGGTTCCCAAGCCAATGACTTCACCCGCTTGATACAAGCCTTGGTGTTCTAAGTCTTGGAACAGTTCAACCCATTCCACCTTAGTACGATCAGTAATATCCAACAGCCCTTGCCAAATAGAGTCCGCAATCATCAAATAGAATGGACCGCTTTTACTCTCTTCATAGCTTTCGGAAAACTCTTTTAAGTCCGACTTCACGTAGGCTGAGATCAATGAAAGCTCATCTTTAGTCATATCATTAGCTGCTTTCGCAAACTTGCCCGACGTTTCGATTTTGTTGTTGAGCTCTTCAGGACTATGCTTCAGCGTTTCAATCACCTCTTCGACGACTTCTTCATAGAGCGCTTTTTTCTTCGGCATAACAACCTCCTTAAGATAACCAACCTTTTAGTGAGCAAACGGATGCGCTGCAATGCACTCCCGCTTACAAACAAATGCAATTCATACTCTTAAGTATAGCTGTCCTTAGTAATTCGGTTGAATTTACGCAATCAACCACGCTGCAACTGCAAGTATGAAGGGTATAACTATTGTTGTACTCAGCTCCTTTAGGTATTCTATGACGATCTGTAAGATTCTGTTCTAACCGAACTCACAAATTCCAAGATAACCGGATACCATCGATGCAAGAACAATATAACCCGCAAGAGATTGAACAAAAGGTTCAACAACACTGGGATAACAGCGAAACTTTCGTTGTAAGTGAAGACCCAAACAAAGAAAAATTCTACTGTCTTTCTATGTTCCCTTACCCAAGTGGCCGACTGCACATGGGTCACGTGCGTAACTACACCATCGGTGATGTGGTATCTCGTTTCCAACGTCTACAAGGCAAAAACGTAATGCAACCAATCGGTTGGGATGCATTCGGCCTACCAGCAGAAAACGCGGCTGTAAAAAACAACACAGCGCCTGCACCATGGACTTACGAAAACATTGAGTACATGAAAAACCAGCTTAAGCTTCTTGGCTTTGGTTACGACTGGAACCGTGAATTCGCGACGTGTACTCCAGAGTACTACCGTTGGGAACAAGAGTTCTTCACTAAGCTTTACGAGAAAGGCCTGGTTTACAAGAAGACCTCTTCTGTTAACTGGTGTCCAAACGACCAAACTGTACTAGCAAACGAGCAAGTAGAAGACGGTTGCTGTTGGCGTTGTGACACTCCAGTAGAACAAAAGAAGATTCCACAGTGGTTCATTAAGATTACTGAGTACGCTCAAGAGCTGCTAGACGACCTAGACAACCTTGAAGGTTGGCCTGAAATGGTTAAGACCATGCAGCGCAACTGGATTGGCCGCTCAGAAGGTGTTGAGTTATCTTTCGCTGTTAACGGCGAAGAAGCACCACTAGAAGTGTACACAACACGTCCTGATACACTAATGGGTGTTTCTTACGTTGGTATCGCTGCAGGTCACCCTCTTGCAGAGAAAGCATCGAAGAACAACCCAGAGCTTGCTGCATTCGTTGAAGAGTGTCGTAACACTAAAGTTGCTGAAGCTGAACTAGCAACGATGGAAAAGAAAGGTATGGATACAGGCCTAACGGCTATCCACCCTCTTAACGGTCGTGTTGTTCCTGTATACGTAGCAAACTTCGTACTTATGGATTACGGCACAGGTGCGGTAATGGCGGTTCCTGCTCACGATCAACGTGACTACGAGTTCGCAACTAAGTACGGCATCGATATCATCCCAGTAATCAAGCCTGAAGACGGTTCTGAGTTAGATGTGTCTGAAGCGGCTTACACTGAGAAGGGTGTACTGTTCGATTCTGGTGAATTCGATGGTCTTGCTTTCCAAGAAGCATTCGATGCAATCGCTGCGAAGCTTGAAGCAGAAGGCAAAGGTAAGAAGACAGTAAACTTCCGTCTACGCGACTGGGGTGTATCTCGTCAGCGTTACTGGGGTGCTCCAATCCCAATGGTAACCACTGAAGACGGTGAAGTTCACCCAGTACCAGCAGACCAACTGCCTGTTATTCTTCCAGAAGACGTAGTTATGGATGGCGTAACGAGCCCAATCAAGGCCGACAAGTCTTGGGCTGAGACAACATTCAACGGTGAGCCTGCTCTACGTGAGACAGACACATTCGATACGTTTATGGAATCTTCTTGGTACTACGCACGTTACTGTTCTCCACAAGCAGACGACATTCTAGACCCAGAGAAAGCAAACTACTGGCTACCAGTTGACCAATACGTTGGTGGTATCGAGCACGCTTGTATGCACCTCCTTTACTCTCGTTTCTTCCATAAGCTTCTACGTGATGCTGGTTACGTGACGTCTGACGAACCGTTCAAGCAACTACTGTGTCAAGGCATGGTTCTGGCTGACGCGTTCTATCACGAAAACGAAAAAGGCACCAAAGAGTGGATTGCACCGACTGACGTAACGGTTGAACGTGACGGTAAAGGTCGCATCGAAAAAGCAGTCGACGATCAAGGTCGTGAAGTTGAACACTCAGGCATGATCAAAATGTCTAAGTCTAAGAACAACGGTATCGACCCACAAGAGATGGTAGACAAGTACGGCGCTGATACAGTACGTCTATTCATGATGTTTGCATCACCTGCAGACATGACGCTTGAGTGGCAAGAGTCTGGCGTTGAAGGTGCTAACCGCTTCCTTAAACGTGTTTGGAAATTGGTTCACGCTCACTCTTCTAAGGGTGCTGCTGAGTCTGTTGATGCTTCTGCGCTATCTGGCGACCAAAAAGCACTTCGTCGTGATATCCACAAGACTATCGCCAAAGTAACGGACGATATTGGCCGCCGCCAAACGTTCAACACGGCAATCGCTGCAATCATGGAACTGATGAACAAGCTGGCGAAAGCTCCTCAAGAATCTGTACAAGATCGTGCAATCCTTGATGAAGCGCTAAAAGCGGTAGTACGCATGCTTTACCCAATGACTCCGCACATCTCTTACGAAATGTGGATTGCACTTGGTGAATCAAACGTAGACTCAGCAACATGGCCAACTTTCGATGAGAAAGCGCTAGTTGAAGACGAGAAAACTATCGTTGTCATGATCAACGGTAAGCTACGTGCGAAACTAACAGTTGCAGCTGATGCAACAGAAGAGCAAGTTCGTGAACTTGGTCTAAACGATGAGAACGCTAAGAAGTTCCTAGATGGCTTAACTATCCGTAAAGTTATCTTCGTACCAGGTAAGCTTCTAAACATCGTTGCTAACTAATTTCGTTAGCACAATGCAATTGCTAAAGAATTAACGAACTTAATTCATCAAAAGCAGTCTGTAGACAGGGTAACTAATTACCCTGTCTACTTATTTAAGCGCTTTAGACTCGAGCCTAACAACTAGAACGAATTAAAGCCTTTAAATAAGTATTCTACCTTCATGAGAGCCATCAAATAATGCGCCTGATTTCACTATCTTCATTGAAAGTTACTGTTGTTGTTTTAACCGTCAGCCTATTAAGTGCGTGTGGTTTCCACCTGCGTGGTGATTACTCCGTACCAGAAGAACTCAACAAGATCTCCGTAACCAGTTACGACCAATACAGTACGTTTACACGTATGATGAAAGGTCAACTGCGTATGAATGATGTAGAAATTGTACCACCGGCTGAGAATACCCCTAACCTGCACATTATTAGTGAGAGCGTAGGTGAGCGAACTCTGTCTCTATACCAAAACACTCGTGCAGCAGAGAAAGAACTGACATTCCGCGCTTCATACCGCGTAACTGTCCCGGATCTAGGCTCAAAGACGTTCTCAACCAGCGTAACCCGTAGTTACCTAGATAACCCGCTAACTGCACTTGCGAAGTCGGTTGAACGAGACATGATCGAAGATGAGATGCGTAAGTTGGCAACAAGCCAAATCCTTCGTCAGATGGCTCGACTAAAAGCGAACATTGCAGCTGATAGCATGGATCTAGATGCACTAGAACACGTTCAAGTGAAAGAGCTTGAAAAGCAATACAACATCAAGAATGTTGAAATTGACGACGTTGAGATCGTACCTGCTTCAGAAGAACAACCAACACTTAGCGATTCGGCTGAGTAATAGGTTTATTTGATGCGTATTTTTGCTGACCGCTTATCAGAGCAACTGGCTAAACAGTTGAGTAATGTTTACCTAATTTTTGGTAACGAACCTCTACTGCTGCAAGAGAGCCGAGAAGCGATTCAAAAGGCTGCAAAACAACAAGGCTTTGAAGAACGTCACCGCTTTGCGATTGATAGCAGTCTCGACTGGAATCAAGTCTACGACTGCACTCAAGCACTGAGCCTATTCTCTAGCCGTCAGGTCATCGAGCTTGAACTGCCAGAGTCAGGCGTCAATGCCGCAATAGCGAAAGAGCTACTCGCAATCTCCGAGCATATCCACAGTGACATCTTGTTAATCTTGGTAGGCACTAAGCTAACCAAAGCTCAAGAAAGCGCTAAGTGGTTTAAGGCACTTTCGAATCAGGGTCACTGGGTCAGCTGCCTAACGCCAGATGTCAGCCGATTACCTCAGTTTGTCCAAGCACGCTGCCGTCAAATCGGTTTAACACCAGATCCTGAAGCGATTCAAATGCTGGCGCAATGGCATGAGGGTAATCTATTTGCTCTGACCCAAAGCCTAGAAAAACTGGCTCTCCAATACCCAGATGGAAAGCTCACATTAGTACGCTTAGAAGAATCGCTGAGTCGTCACAACCATTTTACTCCATTCCATTGGAGTGATGCGTTATTAGCAGGCAAAGGCAACCGAGCACAACGAATCCTGCGTCAGCTAGAAGCCGAAGGTGTCGAACCCGTCATTTTATTGCGTAGCATACAACGTGAGCTTGCTCTGCTGTTACAGATGCAGCAACAAATGAAGCAGATGCCGATTGGTCAGGTCTTCGAGAAACACCGTATCTGGCAATCTAAAAAACCTCTTTATAACGCCGCGCTAACAAGAGTTTCGATTTCTCAATTACACTCTTTATTCGCGTTGCTCACTCAAGCTGAATTGATGACAAAAACTCAATATGAGCAGTCGCCTTGGCCACTAATTCATCAGTTAAGCGTAGAGTTTTGTATCCCTTCAGCTTCAATACCATTTCACGCATAAAAGCGTGGTATATTCTAGGGTCGACAGCCCCTAAAAAGCTAAATTCAGATTAAAGGAACACCCCGTGTTACGTGAAGAACTAAAAGATTTTCTTGCAGACAAAGCCGACGACATGAAAGCCGAATCGATTGTAACTATCGATGTAGAAGGCAAATCAAGTGTTACTGATTACATGATTGTTTGTACTGGCACCTCTAAGCGCCATGTTGCTTCTATTGCACAGCATGTTGCTGATGAAGTACGTAAAGCAGGTATGCAGCCACTAGGCATGGACGGCCAGCAAGAAGGTGAATGGGTTGTTCTAGATATGGGCACAAGCATGCTTCACGTTATGCAAGAAGAACACCGTGAACTGTACCAACTAGAAAAACTTTGGGGCTAAGCTTTGAAGATCCAATTAATCGCAGTTGGCACAAAAATGCCGAAGTGGGTTGAAGAAGGCTTTAAAGAATATAAACGCCGCTTCCCTCATGATATGCCATTAGAGCTCATTGAAATTACTGCGGGAAAGCGCGGTAAAAATGCAGATATTGCACGCATTCTTCAAAAAGAAGGCGAAGCAATGTTGGCAGCAGTTCCAAAAGGCAACCGCATTGTCACGCTTGATATCCCGGGAAAAAAGTGGGACACCCCACAACTGGCAGAGCAATTGGAAAGTTGGAAGTTGGATGGACGCGACGTTTCTATCCTTATCGGCGGGCCTGAAGGATTAGCACCTGCATGTAAAGCGGCTGCAGACCAAAGTTGGTCTCTGTCTGCGCTTACTCTCCCTCACCCATTAGTACGCGTTATCATGGCTGAAAGCTTGTATCGAGCTTGGAGCATCACTGCTAACCACCCTTATCATCGAGAATAAGCGTTAATGTTACGTAAACGTAGCCAAATCCGTGATTACAAAGCAGAAGCACGACTATTTACTAATCGTGCTTTTGTTGCGTTTGCGGGGATCATAGTCATGATATCGATGTTGGTTGTTAACCTGTACAACATTCAGGTCAATCAATATCAAGACTATAAAACCCGCTCTAACGATAACCGCATCAAGGTCGTTCCAATCGCCCCTAACCGTGGTTTGATTTACGATCGCAACGGTGTACTTCTTGCCGAAAATCGCCCGGTTTTCAACCTAGAAATCACACCAGAAAAAATCAAAGATATGGATGACACGCTCGTCCGTCTACAAGAATTAATCGAGATCCCGCCAGAGCGTATTGAACGATTTGATCGTGAACGTCGCAATTCACGACGCTTCAAGTCAGTACCTATTCTGAATCAACTTACCGAAGAACAGGTTGCGATCTTCTCTGTAAATCAGCATAAGTTCCCAGGTGTTGAAGTTACAGGTACGCTAAAACGTTTCTACCCTTATGGTGATGTGTTAACTCACGTGATTGGCTACGTATCGCGCATCAATGACCGTGATATGCAGCGCTTGGTTCGTGAAGAGAAAGACGCCAATTACCAAGCCACTCGCGACATCGGTAAACTTGGTATTGAGCGCTACTACGAAGACATGCTTCACGGTACCGCTGGCTATCAAGAAGTTGAAGTAAACAGCCGTGGACGAGTGATACGTACCCTTAAGTTTGTACCTTCGGTTCCGGGTAAAGATATCGTGCTCAACTTGGATATCAAGCTACAACTATACGTACATAAGTTACTGGATGGCCGCCGTGGTTCAGCTATCGTTCTCGACCCGAAAGACAATGGCGTGTTAGCTATGGTATCTAGCCCAAGTTACGACCCAAATGCATTCGTACATGGTATTTCGTCTAAAGGTTATAACGCCCTACTTCAAGACAAAGACCGCCCTTTGGTTAACCGTGCAACGCTAGGTATTTATCCACCAGCATCGACGATCAAGCCATTCATTGCTGTTGCGGCTCTGCAAGAAGGTGTGATTACACCCAATACAACGCGTAATGACCCAGGTTATTGGAAGATCCCTAATTCAAAAACAAGACCATTCCGAGACTGGTTACGTTGGGGACACGGCGTCGTTGATATAGAGAAAGCGATTGAAGAGTCAGTGGATACTTTCTTTTACCAAATTGCTTATGATCTCGGCATTGATCGCATATCTAAATGGATGATGATGTTCGGCTTCGGTGATTATACTGGCATCGATATTTATGAAGAGAGCAAAGCTAATATGCCAACTCGTGATTGGAAGATGGCAAGACACCGTGTGCCTTGGTACCAAGGTGACACCATCCCAGTTGGCATTGGCCAAGGCTACTGGACTGCAACACCCATGCAGATTGCAAAAGCCACATCAGTTTTGGTCAATGAAGGTGAAGTAACCGCACCTCACCTACTTCGTTCAACCATTGATAACGGCCGTCCATTCGATGAGCAAGTAATGTCGGACATTGAAACTTACCCACCTCTAACCGGGGTTAAGAAGAAATATTGGGATATCGCTCAGGAAGGTATGAGGCTGGCTAACCACGGTAAGAAAGGTACGGCAAGACGTTCATTCCAGAAAATGTCTTACCAAACCGCTGGTAAATCGGGTACCGCGCAGGTATTCGGCTTAAAAGAAGATGAAGAGTACAACGCGGATGAAATCGCAGAGCACTTACGCGATCACGCCCTCTTTACGGGTTACGCGCCTTTTGAAGATCCTGAAGCCGTCGTGACTATCGTTCTAGAGAACGCAGGTGGCGGTTCGTCTAACGGCGGCCCGGTAGTAAGAAGGATTTTAGACCATATTATCCTTGCAGAAGATTATCAAAGTGAGCCAATTAAATAATGAAACTTGATCCTTCAACTGGACGAAATAGAGCCCTATTCGAAAGGCTGCATATCGACCTGCCGCTTTTGCTTGGCATTCTGGTTTTAATGGGCTTTGCCCTGCTGATCATGTACAGCGCAAGCGGACAAAGCCTTGCGATGATGGACCGCCAGGCGATGCGCATGGCTCTGTCTTTAGGTGTGATGATCTTCCTAGCGCAAATCTCACCTCGCACTTATGAAACCTTGGCACCACTGCTGTTTGCAGGTGGTGTCATCTTGCTATTAGGCGTGTTGTTCTTTGGTGAAGCCTCTAAAGGTGCCCAGCGTTGGTTAAACTTCGGCTTTGTTCGATTCCAACCCTCAGAGCTATTAAAGCTCGCGGTGCCTTTGATGCTGGCACGATTTATCGGTAAGCGCTCACTTCCACCAACATTCCAAACATTAGCGATCTCGCTAGTGATGGTGTTTGTACCGACGATTCTAATCGCAAAGCAACCTGACCTAGGTACATCTATCCTTATCGCCGCATCTGGTATCTTCGTGATATTCCTGGCAGGTATCAGTTGGAAAATCATTGCTAGCGCGGCAATCGCGTTGGGGGCATTTATCCCAATCTTATGGTTCTTCCTGATGCGTGAATATCAAAAAGTACGTGTAAGAACCCTTTTTGATCCTGAATCAGATCCATTAGGTGCGGGTTACCACATCATTCAAAGTAAGATTGCGATAGGTTCGGGTGGTATATCTGGAAAAGGTTGGCTGCAAGGCACTCAATCTCAACTGGAGTTCATCCCAGAGCGTCATACCGACTTCATTTTTGCGGTCATTGCCGAAGAATGGGGGATGATTGGTATATTGTTCTTGCTTGCTATCTACCTGTTTATTATTGGACGTGGCTTGGTGCTTGCGAGCCAAGCTCAAACCGCATTCGGTCGAATGATGGGGGGCAGTATTGTACTGAGCTTCTTCGTTTATATTTTTGTAAACATTGGCATGGTAAGTGGCATTCTACCTGTGGTTGGTGTTCCTCTTCCTCTAGTCAGTTATGGCGGTACTTCAATGGTAACCCTTATGGCTGGTTTTGGTATTTTAATGTCGATCCATACACACAGAAAAGCATTCTCAAAGGCGACCTAATCGATGTCTATTACAACGTTTCCAAAAAAAGCATCCTTGGTTGAAGAGCTGCCAATCAAAAAAATAGTCTCTATCTTAGGGCTAGCGATTTTAATCAATGGTTGTTCTTCAAAACAGCCAACAGGCCGCTACGATATTGATTCAGATATTGCACCAGATGCACCGATCTCAGTAGAGCATCTCGAGGATGCTCATCCTCAGTATGAACCTTATAGTTTAGGTGGTAACACGGATTACACTTTGCGTGGCGAAGACTACAAGATCGTAAAGAAGACCGAAGGGTTTACTGAGAAAGGCAAAGCCTCTTGGTACGGTAAAAAATTTCATGGTCACTTAACGTCTAATGGCGAGATCTACGACATGTATTCGATGTCTGCAGCGCACAAAACATTGCCAATTCCAAGTTATGTAAAAGTGACGAATACCGACAATAACAAAACGACGATTGTTCGTATCAATGACCGCGGCCCATTCCATGAAGGCCGAATCATTGACCTTAGTTATGCGGCAGCTTACAAGCTCGATGTGTTGAGAACCGGCACGGCAAATGTTGAGATTGAAGTCATTACTGTGGCTATGCCAACCGACGCAAATAAAAAGGCTGCTTTACCGCAATTTATTATTCAAGTCGCGACATCTCCACATGAAGATAGAACAGAGAAGTTAGCGAAAGATCTAGCCGAAAAGCTAGAAGTAGCAACGTTCTTGCAGCCAAATGATGACAACTACCGTCTGATGATTGGGCCATTTCATGACTATGCTCTGACTCAAGAGAAATTAGAACAAGTTAAGCTAATGGGTTACCCGTCAGCTTATATAAAAAAACACACCCTAACTCGCTAATTAATCTAACAGTTACTTCTGGTAATCAGCGCTCTGGTGTGACAGAGTGATTCTGTTAATATATGAATAGTTCACCAAATAATTGCATTCAAAATGATTAAATCTAATAAACTTGTTAAATCGATTTTTGCTACTTCTGTTGCTCTTTCTGCAACGATAGCTACATCGTCATTCGCCGCTCCTATTGTTGTTCCTGATGCACCTCAAATCGCCGCTAAAGGTTTTGTTCTGATGGATTACCATTCAGGCAAAGTACTAGCAGAGAAAGAGATGAATACTCAGCTTTCTCCAGCAAGTTTAACCAAGATGATGACGAGCTACGTGATCGGCCAAGAGCTCGATCGTGGCAACATCAACCTAAACGACGATGTTGTAATCAGTGAAAATGCTTGGGCTAAAAACTTCCCAGATTCATCTAAGATGTTTGTTGAAGTTGGCACTACGGTTAAAGTTGAAGAACTGAACCGCGGTATCATCATTCAATCAGGTAACGATGCATGTGTTGCTATGGCTGAACACATCGCTGGCTCTGAAGATGCATTCGTTGACCTAATGAACGCTTGGGCAAGCTCTATCGGCATGAAAGACACGCACTTTGCTAACGTGCACGGTCTAGACAACCCGAACCTATACTCAACGCCTTACGATATGGCGCTACTTGGTCAGGCACTGATTCGCGACGTACCAGACGAGTACCGTATCTACTCACAGAAGAAATTTACATACAACGGCATCACCCAATACAACCGTAACGGTCTGTTATGGGATAAGAGCATGAACGTTGATGGCATCAAAACGGGTCACACAAGCAATGCAGGTTACAGCCTAGTAAGCTCAGCGACAGAAGGCAAAATGCGCCTAGTTGCTGTAGTTATGGGCACCAAGAATGCGAATGCTCGTAAAACAGAAAGCAAAAAACTGCTTAGCTACGGCTTCCGCTTCTTTGAAACAGTGGCACCACACACAGCCGGTGAAACTTTCGTAGAAGAGAAGATCTGGATGGGTAGCAAGGACACAGTTGCACTAGGTGTAGACGAAGATACGTTCGTGACGCTTCCTCGTGGTCAAGCTAAGAACCTGAAGGCAAGCTTTGTTCTTGAGAAAGAGCTAGAAGCGCCAATCAGCAAAGGGGATGTGGTTGGTAAACTATTCTACCAAGTAGACGGTGAAGACGTTGCTGAATACCCACTACTAGCACTTGAAGATGTAGACCAAGGCAGCCTATTTAGCCGTCTATGGGACTACCTAGTTCTTCTGTTCAAGGGTTTATTCTAAACAAGCCAAAGGTTTGTTCTAGGTAAAACCTAAGCTTGTTGTATAGCTAAACTAATGAGTAAGTTCATGATTTACTCATTAGCGAACCAAAAGCCGCCATGTGCGGCTTTTGTTGATCTTGAGTTCGGTGATATTTACACGTAATATTCCGCCTTATTACTCGTGTCTGTTGACCGAACACGCTTTTTATCGACATTTCGCCAATTTGCGAGAGTCTAGCCTTTTGGAGCTAATCATGAACATCAATTCTGATGCAAAACTAAAAGACCTCTTAGAGTTCCCTTGTTCATTCACTTACAAAGTAATGGGCCACGCTAAGCCAGAACTGACTGAGCTAGTACTAGAAGTGATCCAGCGTCATGCTCCTGGTGACTACAGCCCAACGCTAAAACCGAGTGCGAAAGGTAACTACCACTCTGTTTCTATCAATATTACTGCGACTTCAATTGAACAAGTAGAAACTCTTTATAAAGAACTGGGCGAGATCGAAATCGTTCGTATGGTTCTGTAGTAATCTCCGATTACACATGAAAAACAGCGGCTTATTGCCGCTGTTTTTGTTTAAAGCACCCTATCTAGCTCAAATTCATTCAACTTAATTTTCAATAAATACAAAGAAAGTTGAAAAACCTTGCAGTCCGTCTGTAGTTAGAATCATGTTTCGCGTTTATAATGCGTTCACTTTATTAATCCTTGAGGGAGTGCAGCTTTGCAAAATAAGCTAATCGTAAAAAAATTAGGCCGTCAGGATTACGAACCTGTATGGAAAGCCATGCATAAGTTCACAGACGAACGCACGGAAGAAGACGTAGACCAAGTTTGGTTGGTTGAACACAACCCTGTCTTCACTCAAGGACAAGCAGGTAAAGCTGAGCATGTATTAAATGCCGGTGATATCCCTGTAATACAAAGCGATCGCGGTGGCCAAGTGACTTATCACGGCCCAGGCCAATTAGTGGCTTACTTTCTGATTAACATCCGCCGCAAGAAATTCGGAGTGCGTGATTTGGTTACTCATATCGAGAACCTCGTAATCAATACTCTGAAAGCTTACAATATAGATTCAGCTGCCCGACCTGACGCTCCTGGTGTTTATGTCGATGGCAAGAAAATCTGTTCACTCGGATTACGTATTCGACGTGGCTGCTCGTTCCACGGGCTAGCACTCAACGTCGATATGGACCTGTCTCCATTCCTACGTATTAACCCATGTGGTTACCAAGGTATGGAAATGGCGCAGGTAAGCCAACTCGGCGGACCAAGTGAACTAGAAAACGTTGAGCAACAGTTAATACAAGAGCTCGTAGAGCTACTCGGCTATGACCAAGTAGACATTCAAGCCACCAGTAACATTACAGCAGAAGCATAAAATCATGAGCAAACCAATCCAAATGGAAAAAGGCGTTAAATATCGTGACGCTGACAAAATGGCATTAATTCCCGTAAAGAATATGCCTGCTGAACAGAAAGAAGTTCTACGTAAACCTGAATGGATGAAGATTAAACTTCCTTCAGACAGCCATCGTATTCAAGAAATCAAATCAGCAATGCGCAAAAACAACCTGCACTCAGTTTGTGAAGAAGCGTCTTGCCCTAACCTAGCCGAGTGTTTCAACCACGGTACGGCAACGTTTATGATTCTTGGCGCTATCTGTACTCGTCGCTGCCCGTTCTGTGATGTTGCCCATGGTCGTCCTGTTGCTCCTGAAGCTGAAGAGCCGAAGAAACTGGCTAAGACGATTAAAGACATGAAACTGAAGTACGTTGTAATCACTTCAGTTGACCGTGATGACTTGCGTGACGGCGGTGCTCAGCACTTTGCTGACTGTAACCGTGAGATTCGCGAACTAAACCCAAATATTCGTATCGAAACTCTGGTTCCAGACTTCCGCGGTCGTATGGACGTTGCACTTGATCTAATGAAAGACAACCCGCCAGATGTTTTCAACCACAACCTAGAGACAGCGCCACGTCTATACCGTAAAGCGCGTCCAGGTGCGAACTACAAGTGGTCTCTTGATCTACTGAAGAAATTCAAAGAGCAGCACCCTGATATCCCAACAAAATCAGGTGTGATGATGGGTCTTGGTGAGACAAAAGAAGAGATCGTTCAAGTACTGAAAGACCTTCGTGAACATGGTGTGACGATGCTGACACTAGGCCAATACCTAGCACCAAGCCGTCACCACTTACCAGTAGAACGCTACGTGCCGCCTTCTGAGTTCGATGAGCTGAAAGAGATTGCTCTAGAGCTAGGCTTCACTCACGCAGCGTGTGGCCCGTTTGTACGTTCTTCTTACCATGCAGACTTGCAAGCTCAAGGTATGGAAATCAAGTAATCACGATTGCTGAACGAATACTACAAAGGCGCTGAATATTATGTTCAGCGCCTTTTTTCTATCTTGTTCGTGCTGCTATAGCTTTATATTAAAACAACAAAGCCACTCTTATGAGTGGCCTTGTGCTTAATATTTCAAGTTCTGAGGAGGTAATTTCAAAAAGCCCTGAAAGGGTTCTGCATTAACCGAAAGAAGCCCAGATAACCGTTGCCACCAATATTGGGCACACAAACTTCACATACATTGGCCAAACCTTGCCAAACCAGCCCAACTGGAAATCAGGACAGCCTTGCTCAAGCTCTTTCACTTTTGAAGCTCGGCTCCATACCCAACCACCAAACACACAGAACATCAGTGCAGCGACTGGTTGAAGATACTGAGTTGCAATCATCGCTACCATGCCAAACATCGCAGCAAAGTTGTAAACAATCACCACACTAAACAGCGCGATAGCACCACCAATCACCCAGCTTGTTGGCGTTCGTCTAGTATTGAAACGCTCACTCACTAGCGCAACCGGGCCTTCAAGCATCGAAATCGAAGAAGTCAGTGCAGCAATCGTTAGTAGTAAGAAGAACACAATCGCAAAGATCTGACCAAGCACACCTAAACTATCAAACATCAACGGCAGAACCGTGAATACTAGAGTGTCAGAGCTTAATAGTGAGCCGTCTTCAGCGTAGATTTGAACGCCTTTTTGCATCGCAACAAACATTGCTGGCATCACCACTAATCCAGCAATAAAAGCGACAGCGGTATCCACCAGAGTCACGTTCATCGCCATTTTTGGTAGGTTCTCTTTCTTGCTTAAGTAAGAGCCATAAACCAACATCGAGCAACCACCAATGGTGAGTGAGAAGAAACCCTGCCCCATTGCCGCCAGAATCAGTTTTCTATCCCACACTTTCTCAAAGTCTGGGACTAGGTAATGTTTTAGACCTTCCATCGCGCCAGATTGCGTCATGATGTAAATAAACAATAAGCCAAATAAAACAAACAGCGCAGGCATCAAACGAGTCGACCATTTCTCAATGCCTTGCTTAACACCGCCCTGCACAATCAATATAGTCAGTACATAAAATGCGACGGTACCAAATACGTTGCGCTCAACACTGAAGCCTTTAAACCAATCAGCAATCGCTTCTAGGCCGATAAGATCAGCGACTGCACCAATTAGGAAGCAGATCAACCAACCACCAACAATACTGTAAAACGCCAACACAGCGCTTGGTACACTCAGTCCAATCCAACCGACAAACTCACCGACTTTCTTACCTAGCGGATTAGTCGTTAGTGAACGCATACTATCAACGGGGTTGGCTTGACCATGACGACCAATCGCCATTTCAACCACCAGCATCGGGAACGCAACCACGAAGATCATGATCAAATAGACTAAAAGGAAAGCGCCACCACCATTGCTGGCAACTTGAGTCGGGAAACCCCAAATATTACCCAAGCCAACCGCTGCACCAGCCGCTGCTAAAATAAAACCTAAACGAGAGCTAAAGTGCTCTCTTGAAGAGGAAGATTGTTGGTCCATATCGCCCGCATTAAAAATCAGTGAACTAGTTGAGAAGTACAGTAATAAAAAGCAATGATAGGCACAACCAATAAATGAACAATTCTCTGATTTTTACAATCAATGCGCTATTTGGAACCACAAAATTAACAAACAACCAGTCTTATCGTTCAATTATAAGAAACAAAACGAAGTAGTAGGCTTAAGAAGAAAATGGATTGAGATAAATACTCGCCGTGTGGTTCCATTTATACAAACAAAAAGAGCACCAACCGGTGCTCTTGCTATCCATCACTAGACTCGAATTAAATTGTGAATACTTGATAGTCTTTTAGGTTCGGAATGATTTCATGCAACTCTTGTTCTTGTTCCGCCATCTCATCAAGAGAATCACAAAACTCACTCGCTTCTTCTTGTACTTGTTGAGAGTGTTCTTTCATTCGCTCTTCAACTTTCAGCTTTAATTCAGCCATGCTGTCAGCCAATTCAGTCAGGTTTAGGCCACCGTCTTGTTTCATTTTTTCTGACATCGCATTAAAAGCGCTAGAGATAAATTCTTGGTTAAAGATTTCTTTCGCCTTCTCGAAATCTTCAGACCAGCCATTGGCCATCGAATCAAAGCTTTCTGCTGGTAACACTAACTCGCCATCTTTGTAGTAACGCGCTTCCAGTTCTGCAAAGTAGGTTTTCATTGATTCTTTTACGTTATCAAATGACTCAGGTGAATCCAGGCTAGCCGCGATATCATCAATCACGTCATTAGCTAGCGCTAAGCTATCGTTCGCCATTTGTTTCGCTCGAGGTAAGTACTCACTCATGTTTTCGCGATATTTCTCAATCGCCGCTTGTTGGTCGGCATCAAGCTCAACCTTCTCACCATGAATATAGAGGTCGTTGTTATCATCAAAAACGGCCGTATCACCATTCACTTGATGGATTTCGACTTTTTGGTCATCGATTCGTAGCTCATTTTTCAAATCAACTCGACACTGAGCAGCAAACGTTGGCAGGCTCACAACTGCGATAACCGCTGTTAGTGATGCAATTAATACATTGTTTTTCATAACATCCTCTCATCAATCTGACAAATTACTATACCCTTGGATTATGCTTCTTTGTCAGAGAAACGTTTTATATCTATTAGTCAGTTAGTCGATAGAGATAACTTCGTAGCAAAACTGTTTATCTGCGACCTTAAATTCAATCTCATCGCCAACTTCTTTACCCATTAGAGCCTGACCGAAAGGTGCATTTGCCGTCACAATAGCTACTTCCTTGTCATTCCACGTGACAGAAAGTCCGCCGACTCTCGGCCCCATAAAGAAATGTTTATATTGATCATGCTCGTCAATGACCACAACGTAGCTGCTCACCGTAATTCGCTCACTGTCGCGCAACACTAAGTTACGATAACACTGAATGTCGTCTTCACACTCTTGCACCCTCACCGCTTGACCATGGGCGAGATACGAAGCTTCTAGTGCCAATGTATCGTACTTATGCTCAGGCACTGTCTCTTCATCTGTCGCAGCGTCAATCGCGCGTTGAGTCGCAGATTGTGCGATACGTAATCGGGATTCGAGTTGCTCTATGATTATTTGGCGAAGCTCAGACTTATTCATACTATTGGGGTGCTTTTCTATAGGAGCTACAGAATAGAATTAGGTACAATCAGGTGCAAGACATTTGATTCATCAAGCGACGCTATCATGAATAGGCGCCCGCTTTAGCATCAATACGACACTTAATAACTCAGGTAGAACATAAATGATTGAGCAGAAGCTAAAACAAGTATTCGGATTCGACTCACTGCGTAATGGGCAAAAGCAAGTCATTAATAACGTTCTATCTGGTCACTCGACTGCCGCGATATTCCCGACAGGCTCAGGTAAATCTCTGTGCTATCAATTACCAGCATTAGAGTTGCCGCACTTAACCTTGGTGATATCGCCACTGTTAGCTTTAATGAAAGACCAACTCGCTTTCCTGCATAGCAAAGGTATTAGCGCAGCCGCAATCGAATCAAGCCAAGACAGACAAACCACACAACAGGTTATGCAGTCGGTACGTAACGGTGACACCAAGATACTGATGATCTCCGTTGAGCGCTTGAAGAACGAACGCTTTCGTCAGTTTATCTCTCAAGTGCCGATCTCGTTACTGGTGGTAGATGAAGCGCACTGTATTTCAGAATGGGGACACAACTTCAGACCCGATTACCTGAAGCTTCCTCAATACCAAAAACAGCTCAATATTCCTCAGGTTCTGCTACTGACAGCCACCGCGACGACATCTGTTATCCAAGATATGAAGTCAAAGTTTGAAATTGATGAAGAGCGCGTTGTGGTTACGGGCTTCTATCGTCAAAACCTCGATCTGTCGATTCAACCTTGTGAACAAACCAGCAAGCTAGAAACCTTGTGCAATGTGGTTAACCAAGCTTCTCTCGCTCCGACTATTGTTTATGTCACCCTTCAACAAACAGCTGAGATGGTGGCTCAGCAGCTTCGAAACGCTGGCGTTAATGCTGTGGCTTACCATGCCGGTCTTAAGCCTGAAAATAGAGATGCTATTCAACATCAATTCATGAATGATGAAGTGAGCTGTATCGTGGCAACCATTGCGTTTGGTATGGGCGTAGATAAATCTAACATCCGCCGAGTAATTCACTTTGACCTACCAAAATCGATCGAAAACTACTCGCAAGAGATCGGCAGAGCTGGCCGAGATGGGCAAGCGTCTGAATGTATTTTACTGGCTAACAAACATGGTTTGAGCACACTCGAGAACTTCGTTTTTGGTGATACGCCAGACAACATATCGATCCAAGCGGTATTAAAAGAGATTTACGAAAATCAAAACATTGGCGCTTCTGGCTCGAATCAATGGGAGATCATGCTTAACCAACTATCACGTGAATCCAACATTCGTCAGTTACCGCTAAAAACTCTGCTGGTGTATCTCGAAATTGAAGGCGTGATCGAGCCTAAGTACAGTTACTTCGCAGACTACAAATTTAAGTTCATTCGCCCGAAACAACAAATCACCGAACAGTTCCAAAGTGAACGTCGTCAATTTGTCGAAGCGATCTTCCAATGTTCACCTCAAGCTAGAGTGTGGTGCCAAGTCGACTTCGATGCGCTTTGGACACACTTCCAAGCCGATCGTCAGCGTGTGATTGCGGCTATCGACTACTTCAATGAACAAGGTTGGATTGAACTAGAAAGCAAGCAGATCACCGATGTCTACGCGATCCACAATACTTCTGAAGATATGATGCAACTGTCAGAGCGTCTAACTGAGTTGTTTAAAGCAAAAGAAAACAGCGAGATAAACCGCCTTAACCAGATGCTGAACTTCTTTGAGGCGGATACTTGCCTAAGCTCACGCCTTGCGAGTTATTTTGCCGATGATAAAGCACCAACAACCTGCGGCCATTGCTCTGTATGTCGAGGAGAAGTGGCAATCTTACCAACCGTTGATGTTGAACCTGTTGATGATGAGACGGTGATGACATGGATACATGAGTTCATTTCCAACAGCCAACAACTGATTACCGACGAGGCAATTACTCGCTTCTTATGTGGAATTGCCACCCCGCTTTCAACCAAACTCAAAGCCAGTAAAATGGTCGGTTACGGTAAGCTAGAGCAGCAACCGTTCAGTGATACCTTAGCGCTAGTTAAACAACTTCCTAGGTAAACTAATTTCCTTGTTTAGAAAAAACCGGCTAGGCTGTGAAGTCTAGTCGGTATTTAAACACCAACACTTCAAGTAGCACCTCTAAGACTAAACTCTCAGCGCCTTTCCCTAAAAGAAACTCAACTGACGCATTTGGTCTTTGGGTTGCAGCATTACGCTTAAACCAAGCAGGCGTATTTCTCGCCCCTTTTGTCTTTTCAGTATTTCACTTAGAAGTTCTTTGAAGTGTTCACGATCGAGAGAGGCGTGGATGTGCTCAATCGTGGTTTGTTGAAAATCGGCGAACTTGAGCTTAATACCCTGTTTGATGATCGCTTTGCTTGGGCTAGCTTTTTCTAAGCGAGTTTCGAGTTCAGGAAACAGCTTATCTTCGATTACCTGCCAACATTCTGCGTAGGTTGAAATGTTTTGGGTGAAGGTGCGCTCTACACCTACCGATTTTCGCTCGCGCTCGATGATAACTTCTCGATCATCAATGCCATGACTGCGCTTCCAGAGTGATGCACCTTGACGGCCAAACTTGAGTAGCAGGTCTCGATAGTCAGACTCTTTGATATCCTTACAAGTAAAGAAACCTGCTTGATGCAGCTTTTCTATGCTCACTTTGCCGACACCGGGAATCTTTTCAAGTGGTAGCTCATCGATCACTGATTGCACGTCTTGTGGAGGGATAACAAACTGACCATTGGGCTTATTCAGATCCGAGGCTACTTTGGCCAAGAATTTAATCGGCGCAATTCCTGCAGAAGCGGTCAGGTTAAGCTCATTCCAGATATCACGGCGAATCGACTCGGCAATAAGTGTTGCTGAACCGTGGCACTGCTTAGAATCGGTGACATCAAGGAAAGCTTCATCCAAGGAAAGAGGCTCAATGATTGATGTGTATCGAGAGAAGATTTCGCGGATTTTTTTAGATATCTCAACATAGACCGACATTCTTCCCGGCACAACCAACAGATTAGGACAAAGCTGTAGGGCTTTTCCTGTCGGCATTGCAGAGCGAACACCAAACTTGCGGGCTTCATAATTACAGGTACTCAAAACACCGCGTTGCTTTTCATGCCCACCAACAGCTAACGGGCGATTTCGGTAAGCAGGGTTATCACGCATTTCTACAGCCGCGTAAAAACAATCCATATCGACATGAATTATTTTTCTTACTTTCTCTTCACCCGCGCTACACATCTAGGAATTACTCGACCTTACAACTGTATCTATAAACAGTATAATCCAATTATTATCAGATTTAAAACGATCTCGAGTCCAGCTAAAGAGGTTTCGCTTCAATAGCCATGAGCTCTTCTGATACTATTGTTAACGAGTATTTAGTCTATAAGTAGGGATCGCTTGTGAGTGAAAAAATACTAGTGGTGGAAGATAGCCGAGCATTTCGCAACTACCTTTACCAACAGCTGAAAAATAGCGGTTATGAGGTAGCAGTTGCTGAATCGATTGCAGAAGCAAAGAACATCTTGGAACAAGAGACGGATTTCTTGTGTGCCGTATTGGATTACTGCTTACCTGACGGGCAAGACGGTGAGATCATAGATCTCGTCTTAGGCTATCAACAGAAAATAATTGTTCTGACCGGGATGTTCGACAATCAACTGCGAGAGCAAGTCCTAGCCAAAGGCGTTATCGATTACATACTTAAAGACAGTATGTCATCAGTAAGCTACCTACTCCCTCTGGTTCAAAGAATTTCGAATAATCGCCACCACAAAGCATTGGTAGTCGATGATTCAGCGGTCGTTCGCCGTTACATAGCTCAACTTCTAGAACACCAATATATCCAAACAATCCAAGCCGAAGATGGCGAACAAGCATTAAAGCTTCTTCATAACGACCCCGATATTACATTCGTTGTTACAGACCATGATATGCCGAAGAAAGACGGTATAGCGATGATCCGTGAGATTCGACGCGATCACGACAGAAACCAGTTGGCTATTCTAGGATTATCGGGTAGTGATGATCGTACTATGACAGCGCGATTCCTTAAAGCCGGTGCCAACGATTTCCTTTACAAGCCTTTTAACCAAGAAGAGTTTTTCTGTCGAATCCATCAACTGCTTGATATGAAAGAAGCGGCCAATGAGCTGTTTCGACATGCCAACGAGGATGCTCTTACAGGCTTATGGAATCGTCGCTACCTGTTCAATCATCCTTGTAAAGGCTGCGATCAACGAAACATCGCGATGATGGATATCGACTTCTTTAAGAAAGTGAATGATACCTTTGGCCACGATGGTGGTGATGCCGTGCTGATCGATGTAGGGAAAATTATCAAAGATCATTTCAAAGACGATGTCGCTGTGCGCTTTGGTGGCGAAGAGTTTTGTATTCAGTCATGCGGTGCATTTGAGAGCTTTGTTGACAACTTAGAGTCCATGAGAGAAGCAATTGAAAGCCACGTTGTTGAGCATGACTCTCAAAAAATCAAGGTAAGTATCAGTATCGGCGTAACCGATTTAGACGCGAAGTTAGATGAACAGATCAAAGCCGCTGATGAGCTTCTTTATACGGCAAAAGAGCAAGGTAGAAACCAACTAGTGTTTGCGCGCAACAGCATGCAAATCGAACAATAGTCATTCGGTTTTGTTTCCATCGTTAATCAGCCAAGGTAAATGACTAAGCCTTAAAACCAAAAAAGCTCAAGACGATAATCTTGAGCTTTTCAATTTAAGGGCATAGATAACTCTACCCCTTATGACTGTCACCAATTAAGCGATACGGTCTTTACTCCAAGCCGCTTCTTTTTGTTGACGCTCAGCCAGCTTCTCTTCACGGTAAGCTTCACGTGCTTCACGCTTCTTACGCGCGTCACAAGGTTCAGGGCAGTTACATACTTTATCAATACCAACAGCACCCAAACCGCCACAGCTACCTTTCACAACTTTCTTTTGGATAATGTAGCCAATTGACATCGCTGCGATTACTGCAAGAAAAACACCAAATGTAATCAGAAATGTATTCATAATTATCTCGCTTACCTTATTTACCTAAGTATGGCTTAAATGCTTCAGAAGCAATTTCTTTAAAGCCATCTGCTGTTTTTACCACCATGAACACTGGGATGTTATGTTGGTTTGCGACTTCCATTCCTTTTTCCTCACCTAAGACCATAAGGCCCGTAGATAAGCCGTCTGCAGTCATTGAAGACGGGTTTAAAACAGTCACAGAAACCACTTTATGATGAAGAGGCTTTCCTGTTTCTGGGTTGATAATGTGTGAGTAACGAACACCATCACGCTCAAAATAGTTGCGGTAGTCACCAGACGTTGCGATCGCCATATCGCCAGGTTCGATGATCTCTTGAATGTTGCGCTCGTCAATACTTGGCTTTTCGATGGCAATACGCCAACCTACACTTTCGCGGTTAAGACCTTTCAAACGGATTTCACCGCCTACTTCTACCATGTAGTTGTGAATACCAATTGAATCAAGGTAATCAGCAACAACATCAACGCCCCAACCTTTTGCAATGGTTGACAGGTCGACGTACAAATTAGGCAAATCTTTAGTTAGCTTGTTGCCTTCAACGCTCAAGTGGTGAATACCGACTTTAGCTTTACGAGCAGCAAGCTCTTCATCTGATGGAACTACTTCCGGACGCGCTTCAGGACCAAAACCCCAAAGATTAACTAATGGACCAACCGTAACGTCCAACGCTCCTTCAGTAAGACCGTTCAAACGAATGGCTTCTTTCACAACAATAGCGGTTTGTTCAGATACTTCGAATGCGTCCGCACCTTTGTGTTGGTTGAAACGGCTCAGCTCTGAATCTTCACGGTAAGTCGACATTTGATCATTCACTTCTTCAAGTAGACGATCGATCTCAGTATGAACTTCATTAGACTCGGGAAATTCATCACTATTGATGTATTTAATATTGTAACTGGTGCCCATAGTCGGGCCACTTAAATGCACTTGCTCTCTTGCCTGCTCACAGCCCGCAAGAAAAATCAAAGAAGTTAATGCAACAAGCCAAATTCTCACTTGCTTACTCCTGTCTAATGTTGAGGATTTATATAAGGAAAAATAAGAGTAAAAAATAGGTATTTTGAATGCCTTACTCTTTCTTATATAAGCCAGTATGTTGTCAAAAATAGTCTTAGAAAAACAAATGGCTGACTCGTGAGAGTCAGCCATAATATCAATCACTTAAATGGATTAACCACCGAAGTCATCTAGTAGGATGTTTTCATCTTCTACACCAAGATCTTTCAGCATGCCGATAACAGCCGCGTTCATCATTGGTGGACCACACATGTAGTACTCACAGTCTTCAGGAGCTTCGTGATCCTTCAGGTAGTTTTCGTACAGTACGTTGTGGATGAAACCTGTGTAACCGTCCCAGTTGTCCTCTGGTTGAGGATCAGACAGAGCACAGTGCCACACGAAGTTCTCGTTTGCAGCCGCTAGGCCATCGAAATCTTCAATGTAGAACATCTCACGCTTAGAACGTGCACCGTACCAGTAAGACATCTTACGAGTAGAGTTAAGACGCTTAAGTTGGTCGAAGATATGTGAACGCATTGGCGCCATACCTGCACCACCACCGATGAATACCATTTCATTGTCTGTGTCTTTAGCAAAGAACTCACCAAATGGACCAGAAATAGTACATTTGTCGCCTTCTTTAAGAGACCAGATGTATGAAGACATCACACCAGGAGCTACGTCAGGGTTGTTTGGCGGCGGAGTTGCGATACGCACGTTAAGCTTGATGATGCCTTTCTCTTCTGGGTATGAAGCCATAGAGTAAGCACGGATCGAATGCTCTTTAACGATAGACTCGTAACGGAACAAGTTGAACTTATCCCAGTCACCACGGTATTCCTCAGGAATATCGTAATCTGCGTATTTCACGTGATGTGGTTCAGCTTCAATCTGAATGTAACCACCCGCGCGGAACGGAACTTCTTCGCCTTCAGGGATCGCTAGAGCAAGTTCTTTGATGAAAGTAGCTTCGTTGTTATTCGAGATAACAGTACATTCCCACTTTTTAACACCAAAGATATCTTCGTCTAGTTCAATCTCCATGTCAGTTTTCATAGCAACTTGACATGCAAGACGTTCGCCTTCGCGAGCTTCACCTTTTGTGATGTGATCAAGTTCAGTCGGAAGGATGTCGCCACCGCCAGACTTAACTTTCACACGACACTGACCACAAGAGCCACCGCCGCCACAAGCAGAAGATACGAAGATACCAGCGCCAGCTAGGGCACCAAGTAGCTTGCTACCAGGTTGAGTAACGATCGCCTTTTCAGGGTCGCCGTTTACAGCAATAGTGATGTCACCTGATGGTACTAGCTTAGACTTAGCGAAAAGAATCACTAGTACTAGAGCCAATACAATAATGGTAAACATCGCTACGCCAAGAATAATGCTTTGCATTTGTTATTCCTTATTACTGGGTGCTTACCCTACAGTTGAACACCAGAGAAAGACATAAAGCCTAACGCCATCAGACCAACAGTAATGAACGTGATACCAAGGCCACGAAGACCTGGAGGTACGTCAGAGTACTTCATCTTCTCACGGATACCCGCAAGAGCAACGATAGCTAACATCCAACCCACACCAGAACCGAAGCCGTAAACAACAGATTCAGCAAAGTTGTAGTCACGAGTTACCATGAAAGATACACCACCAAAGATTGCACAGTTAACTGTGATCAGTGGGAGGAAGATACCTAGTGCGTTGTACAAAGGTGGGAAGAAACGGTCTAGAACCATCTCTAGGATTTGTACAAGTGCCGCGATAACACCGATGAATGCGATGAAGTTAAGGAAACTTAAATCGACACCTTCAACAAGCGCATTTTCTTTCAGGATGTGCGTGTAAACAAGGTTGTTTACAGGAACAGCGATTGTAAGTACTACAACTACCGCAACACCAAGACCAAAAGAAGTTTTAACTTTCTTAGATACCGCTAGGAATGTACACATACCTAGGAAGAAAGAAAGCGCCATGTTTTCGATGAAAATCGATTTAACTAGCAGACTAATATAATGTTCCATGACTACCTTACCCCTTCGCTTCTACTTGTTCTGGTTTGAACACACGAATTGCCCAAATCAAGAAACCAATTAGGAAGAATGCAGAAGGTGCTAGAAGCATCAAGCCGTTTGGCTGATACCAACCACCGTTGCTCACTAGAGGTAGTACTTCCATACCAAATAGTTTGCCAGAGCCTAGAAGCTCACGGAAGAAACCAACAGTGATAAGAACGAAACCGTAACCAAGACCGTTACCAAGACCATCGATTAGAGATGGGATTGGCGCAGACTTCATTGCGAATGCTTCAGCACGACCCATTACAATACAGTTAGTAATGATTAGGCCTACGAATACAGATAGCTGCTTAGAGATATCGTATAGGTATGCTTTAAGCACTTGGTCTACCACGATTACTAATGATGCGATAATTGCCATCTGAACGATGATACGCACACTGTTAGGAATGTGGTTACGGATCAAAGAAACGAAGAAGTTAGACAGAGCAGTAACGAACATTACCGCGATAGTCATAACAAATGCTGTTTCTAGCTTAGTGGTTACCGCAAGAGCAGAACACACACCAAGAACCTGTAGCGCGATTGGGTTGTTGTCCAACACCGGCGCTAAGATGCTCTTTTTAATTTCTTTTGCACTAGACATTAGTTCAGACCTCCGTCACGAACTTTTGCTAGGAACGGACCAAAGCCCATATCACCTAACCAGAAGTCAAATGTATGTTGAACACCAACGCTAGTCAGTGTTGCACCAGAAAGGCCATCTACACCGTGCTCAGAACCTTGAGGAGCGCCACCTTTAACAACCTGAATAGCAGGTTTGTGGTTTTCGTCGAATAATTTCTTACCAACGAATTGAGCGCGCCAAGTTGGGTTCTCAACTTCACCACCAAGTCCAGGAGTTTCACCTTGCTCGTAGTAAGTGATACCAGAAACAGTGTTGCCATCAGTTTCTACCGCAACGAATGCATACATCATTGACCATAGACCGTTACCGTGAACAGGGATGATAACTTTAGAAGTTTCAGCGCCATCTTTCACAAGGTATACAGTACCCGTGTTAGCACGACGAAGGATCTTAGCGATGTCATCTTCAGCTGAAAGCTTGATTGACTGAGCTGGATCTTTTGCCGCTTTACGTTGGTCGTATGCAGCAGCATCGCCGTCAACGAAATCGCCAGTAGCGAAATCAACTAGACGAGGTTCAATGTTCTCTGCGTACAGTTCAGGGATATTACCCGCAAGTTCAATGCCCGCAACTTCAAGGATCTTAGTTTGCTGATCCAGAACCGCGTTAGCTTGTTGCTTAGGTTTAAGAACAACTGCAGCTGTTGAAACGATGATTGAGCACACTAGGCTCAATGCGATAACAACAAACAGCGTCTTTTTAATGCTATCGTTATTACTTGCCATAGCGCGCTAGTCTCCGCTTAATGTTCTTCTCGATTACAACGTGGTCAAACAGAGGAGCAAATAGGTTTGCGAATAGAATCGCAAGCATCATGCCTTCTGGGTATGCAGGGTTAACTACACGAATCATTACACACATTGCGCCGATTAGGATGCCGTACCACCACTTACCTTTGTTGGTAAATGAAGCTGATACTGGGTCAGTCGCCATGAAGAACATACCGAATGCGAAGCCACCTAGAACTAGGTGCCAGTGCCAAGGCATGCTGAACATTGCGTTAGTATCAGAACCGATCACGTTAAACAGCGTAGACACAGCAATCATACCGATCATTACACCAGCAATGATGCGCCATGAAGCGATACGCATGTAAACGATCATCGCTGCACCAATCATAAGTGCTAGAGTCGATACTTCACCGATAGAACCTGGGATGTTACCAATGAATGCGTCCATCCAAGTGATTGCTTCACCAGATGTTACGTTCATTAGTGCGCTACCGCCGCCTTGAGCCCATTGGCTAAGAGCAGTTGCACCAGAGAAACCATCTGCAGCAGTCCAAACTACGTCACCTGAAATCTGTGCAGGATATGCAAAGAATAGGAACGCACGACCAGCAAGTGCAGGGTTCAGGAAGTTACGACCCGTACCACCGAAGATCTCTTTAGCGACTACAACACCGAAGGTAATACCTAGTGCTGCTTGCCATAGAGGAAGTGTTGGCGGAACGATAAGCGCGAATAAGATAGAAGTAACAAAGAAACCTTCGTTTACTTCGTGCTTACGCACCATACAGAACAGAACTTCCCAGAAACCACCAACGATGAATACCGTTGCGTAGATAGGTAGGAAGTATGTCGCACCAAGTAGCATCTTGCTGCCAACACCTGCATCGGCTCCTAAGGAGGCTCCAAGCATTTCGGTTAGCCAGTAGTGCCAGTTACCACTGATAACAGATGCTAGTTCAGCGCCTGCGTACATATGGTTAAGTGCTGCGATAGCTTGGCCACCCGCGTTGTACATACCCCAGAACATTGCTGGGAATACCGCGAACCAAACCATGATCATGATACGTTTTAAATCAACGCTATCACGAACGTGCGAGCTTTTCTTTGTAATAAGACCTGGCGTGTAGAACACTGTCGCTGCTGCTTCGTAAAGCGCAAACCACTTCTCGTGTTTACCACCTGGCTCAAAATGATGCTCGATGTCTTCAAGAAACTTTTTAAGGCCCATGAAAATTACCCTTCCTTCTCAATCGTATCTAGGCATTCACGAAGTAGTTGACCGTACTCGTACTTACCTGGACATACAAAGGTACACAATGCTACATCTTCTTCGTCTAGCTCTAGCGCACCTAGTGCTTGAGCACTATCAATGTCGCCTGCACATAGATCACGAAGCAGCAATGTAGGTTCCATATCTAGAGGCATTACGCGCTCGTAGTTACCAATTGGAACCATTGAGCGGTCACTACCGTTTGTCGTCGTTGTCATGTTGAACAACTGACCTTTAAACAGGTGACCAAGGAATGAACGAGTAACAGAGAACTTGTTCTTACCAGGCATAGCCCAGCCGAATAGCTCTTTATCACGACCTTCACGTAGAACAGAAACTTGCTGATGGTAACGACCAAGGAAAGCATGTGGACCTGTTGCTTCAGTACCCGTAAGTACAGAACCAGAAATCACACGAACTTCGCCTGGCATTAACTCGCTGTCTGTCAACTCTTCAAGGCTAGCACCAATTTGAGTACGAACTAGACGTGGGTTGTTCACCACTGGACCAGCCAGAGAAACAACACGCTCAGAGTAAATCTCACCAGTAAGGAAAAGCTTACCGAATGCGATAACATCTTGGTAGTTAATGCTCCACGCTACATTTTGTGCATTTACCGGATATAGGTAATGCATATGCGTGCCTGCAAGACCTGCAGGGTGTGGGCCATCAAAAACATGTTCTTCAACGTTAGACTGAGCTGAACGAGGTAAGCTAGTACCTTTTTTACAAACGTACACTTTACCGTTAGTCAGAGTTGAAAGAAGATCTAAACCAGCAACGAAAGCATCAGACTGCTCGTTAATGATTAATTCTGGCTCAGCTGCTAGCGGATTAGTATCCATAGCAGTAACGAAAATAGCCTGAGTTTCAGAATCAACTGCTGGAACCTTGCTGAACGGACGAGTTCGCAAAGCGGTCCATGCGCCAGACTCAACTAACTGAGCTTTAACCGTATCACGGTCAAGGCCTACTAGTTGGTTAGCTTCATAGCTATTGAACGTGATTTGCTCATTGCCTGCTACTTCAATCACTACTGATTGAAGAACACGCTTAGCACCACGGTTCACTTCAATAACTTTACCGCTTGCTGGAGAAGTAAATACAACACCTGGGTTCTTTTTATCTGCAAAAAGAACTTGGCCTTTCTTCACTTCATCACCAACGCGAGCATGCATCGTAGGACGCATACCAACGTACTCTTCGCCAAGCAAGGCGACTTTAGTGATGGACTTACCATCATTAATCACCTGGGATGGAGTTCCTGCGATAGGAAGATCCAAACCCTTCTTTATTGTAATCATACGCACTTGCACTACTTTATCGGGAAAAAGATTCTTTTAATTGCGTAAATTCGGGACGTTTTAAAATCGCCCTTAGACACGACATTACAGTGTCCGGTTTTGGTAAATTTGAGATACCAAAATCGCAACATTACATTAATAAACTCATCACAAAGATTATGTGAGATTTATCAGGTGCCGTATTCTAGCATTTTTTGACAACTTGATGCCATGACCAATAACTTGAATACGGCCTTTATTTGGTGAGATTTGAAGCATATGGACTCTCAAATATGTATAAATTTGACGAGCCGCACAGATAAAATGGCTTTTGAAACGTGTTTTAAACAAGAGATTAATACTCTGTCACAAACTATTATTTTAAGATTTATGTTGAAACACTGTTAATAAAAACATTACTCATTGTAGGTATATTTAGTCGTTCAAATTGCCATCAGTTTGAGTGATATAACAACGAAAAACACATAGGTTTGGCGACAAAAAAGGCGGCATAGCCACCTCTTCTATATTCGTAAGCTTTCTTACTTACCGCCACCCATGCACATCGGGCTATCTGGCACGTTATCGAGCTGCTTCATCCATTCATCTTTTGTATAAGTGTGAATGGACAATGCGTGAATATTGTTCGCTAACTCTTCTGAAAGTGCTTTATTTACCGCTCGATGACGAGCAATAAGGCGCAATCCTTCAAACACATCACTGACAACAATCACTTTAAAATGACTCTCAGAACCGGCCGGAACATTGTGCATATAGCTCTCATTGACCACGTTTAGATGACTTGGTGAAAACTCATTGTGCAATTTTGTTTCGATAACTTCTTGGATCATTGTGATTCCTTAATATCGTATTGGCATTATCCGTGGGCTGAGTATAAACCCTAACAGGTCGAGTGTCTGAGTATTTCATAGCGAATGGCATAGGTTTGGTTGAGTTTTTTCTATCTTGTTCAGCCTGCATTTGAGACAATATCTTTGTTATTTCTTACATAAGTATCTCAAGCAATGAAAACCGAACTTACCCTTCACGACAGAACTTTGACCTTACATCGTTTCCCGAAACGTTCAAATGAAACCCTTCAAGCTTGGGATGCGGGCGACGAATACCTGATCAGTCATGTCGAAGAGATGAACCTTGAACCTGGCAAACATATCCTGATCATGAACGACAGCTTCGGTGCCCTATCGACTTGGTTCTCGAAAGATCATGATGTCACTATGATGAGCGACTCATTTATCTCTCACCGTGGCGCCCTGAAAAACTTGCAGCGCAATCAAAGTAACCGAGTGAACTTCTTGAACACAATGGATGATATGCCACACGGTATCGATCTTGTGATCATGCAGCTGCCAAAAACAAATCGTCACCTAATCTGGCAATTGAGCCAGCTACGCCAAGCATTGCCTGAAGGCTGCCAAGTGATTGGCGTCAACAAGGTAAAAGAGATTCACACCTCTACGCTTAACCTGTTCGAAAAGTACCTAGGCGAAACCAAAACATCACTAGCGAAGAAAAAACACCGCTTAGTATTTTCGTCTCCAAACTGCCAGCCTATTCAAACAGTAGAGCCATTTGTTGAATGGGATGTAGACGGTGAAGATATCCGATTGAAAAATTTACCAAATGTTTACTCAGGGGAAGCACTCGATCAAGGCGCTCGCTATATGCTAGAGCACATCCCACAAGATCCTGAGCTGCGTCATATCATCGATCTAGGCTGTGGCAACGGTGTATTGAGTGTAAAAGCAGGGCAATTGAACCCACAAGCTCGTATCACCTGTGTGGATGAAAGCTTTATGGCGGTGGAATCGGCGCGCCAAAACGTCAAGGATAACCTTGGTGAAGAAGGCAACTTCCAGTTCATCGCCAATAACTGTTTAGATGGCTTCAAGAAAAACAGCACCTACTTAGTGATGTGTAATCCTCCATTCCATCAGCAACAAGCGATTACGGATCACATTGCGTGGCAAATGTTCTGTGATGCAAAGCATGTTCTTAGCAATGGAGGCAAATTAATTGTTATTGGCAACCGACACCTCGGATACGATGTCAAACTAGCAAGACTATTTGGTGAAGCTAACGTTGAAACGCTTGAACTAAACCAAAAATTTGAGATATTACAAGCAACAAGAGAACCTGCGAATTTTAATAAATAAGCAGAAACGACTTCACAAGAATTTAAGATACCGAGCTTCTGGTGTGAATTTAGAAAGGATAAAGGAATGAAAAAACTGATTTTGGCTGCTTCTATTATGGCTTTGACAGCATGTTCAGCCCCTCAGCAAGAACAGATCAATGTAATGCCAGAAGCTTCACTAAGCTCAAGCAACCTTGTACAAGGCAAAACATACACACTAACCAGTAAAGATGTTCGTGCCGCTCAATATGTTGCATTGGTTGATAGTGGCCGTTCAAACATTCAGCCAATTCACGCTAAGCAAAACATGCGTATTTCTCTAGAAAACGCTGTGGCTCAACAGTTAGAGTCTCAAGGTTTTCGTGCAAGCGTAAACAGTGAAAACTCAATTGTTTTAGAGATTCAAGAAGCACTCGTTACCGTAGAACACACCATTATGGAAAACAAAATGGACGGTAAAGTAACGCTTGAAGTTACCGCGGAAACGCCTGAAGGCAAACTAGTTAAAACATTCAACGGTACTGCAACACGCACTGGTGCATTGAGCGCATCAAACGACGACATCTCTATGGTTCTTAATGACGTAATCAACTTGGTTCTTACTGAGATCGCTAACGACCAAGAGCTACAAACTTATATGAAGGAACGTTTCTAATGGGTCGTATTTTATCTTCTATCGCATTAATGCTAGTGAGTGTGAGCGTTTGGGCTGGTCCTAAAGTAAACGTGGAAACAACATTAGGCGACTTCACTATCGAGCTTAACCAAGAGCAAGCACCGGTTAGCGCGGAGAACTTCCTAAAATACGTGGCAGACGGCAGCTACGAAGGCACTATCTTCCACCGTGTTATTCCTGGCTTTATGGCGCAAGGTGGCGGCTTCGATCAAGAGATGAATCAACAAGCAACTTACGCTCCTATCAAGAATGAAGGCAGCAATGGCCTGAAAAACGATACAGCAACAATCGCTATGGCTCGTACCAATGCGCCAGATTCTGCAACTCGTCAGTTCTTCATTAACTTCTCTGATAATGACTTCTTGAACGCAAAAGGTGGCAACCCAGGCTACGCTGTATTCGGCAAAGTAACTGAAGGTTTTGATGTTGTTCAAAAGATGGCAACGATTCCAACCAAGCGAATGGGCCGCATGTCAGACATCCCAGTCGACCCAATCGTCATCACTAAAGTGACCCTTCTTAAGTAATCCAATCTAACGCCCTTATTTCTTAAGGGCGTTTTTCTACACAAGGACGCCCTATGTCATCAGGCACTCCCTCTCTTTCTTGGATGCAGACTTTCCGCAGCTACCTAGATAAACGCCTACTTTGGGTGTTTATGCTCGGCTGTTCGAGTGGCTTCCCATGGGTTCTTATTGGATCCAACATGTCTGGTTGGCTAAAAGATGCAGGTTTAACACGAGCAGCCATTGGCTACTTTGGTAGTGTGTTTGCCGTGTATGCGATTAACTTTCTATGGGCACCATTGGTCGACCGAGTAAAACTGCCGGTGCTTCACGCAATACTCGGCCAGCGCCGCAGTTGGATCTTTTTCTGCCAAACCATTGTTTTAGTCGGCACCTTATTCATCGCAGGCGTCAATCCCGCAGAGAACTTGGCGTTTACTTCAATGTTGGCGCTCGCTATTGCCATTGCCTCAGCCACGCAAGACATCGCGATTGATGCATTTCGTATTGATACCTTCCCAAAATCCGAAGCATCAAAGCTGCCGCAAGCTTCTGCAATGGCAGTGATGGGTTGGTGGACGGGGTATTCTCTACCAGGCTACCTTGCCTTTATTAACGCAGACTCAATCGGTTGGAATGGTGTGTATTACGGAATGGCAGGCGTCGTTGTCGTACTAATGTTGTTTACGCTTTTTGTCGGAGAGCCAAACACACAGCGCGAAGCCCTACAAGAACAGGCTCAGCAACGTCACAATAAAGTTGTCGGTTCGAAAGTCGTGGCTTGGCTCAGTGTTACCGTGTTAGAACCGTTTTATGACTTCTTCAAACGAAACGGAGTTCAAGTTGCCATCACCCTACTTCTGTTCGTATTCCTATTTAAGATAGGTGAAGCCTTCCTAGGTCGCATGTCGATCACCTTCTATAAAGAGATAGGTTTCAGTAACGAACAGATAGGCCACTATTCGAAGTTAATTGGTTGGGGAGCAACCATATTCTTCACTTTAGTAGGCAGTGTCTTCAATGTGAAATTCGGTATTGTACGCGGACTGATGATTGGCGGTGTGGCAATGGCAGCCAGTAATCTAATGTTTGCGTGGATCGCTCAGACAGGCCCAAGTGAAACCTTGTTCTTGGCAACGATTATTGTCGATAACTTCACGACCGCCTTTTCAACAGTAGCTTTTGTCTCTTTCTTAACGTTATTAACTGGACAGGCCTTCTCTGCAACCCAATATGCATTACTCGCATCCTTGGGTAACTTCGGTCGAACAACACTGGCTTCATTTAGTGGTGAATTGGTCGATTACCTCAATGATTGGTCAACCTTCTTTATACTGACCGCACTTATGGTGATTCCAAGTTTGATCATGCTCTACTCGTTACGCCACTTTTTCACGGATTTATTAGAGAAAGCCAAAACTAACCAAGAATAGAGTCAAAGAAAACAAATAAGAAGAGGGTAGCATTGAGCTACCCTCTTCTACGTTCTGTCTTCAGATCTAGTCTGTTGTTTCACTGACAATTAGGTTAAAACCCGTACCCATCGAATCATCAATCGCCACGACTTGATACACCACACCATCAGCTAAGGTTGCGGGCGCAGAATCAATCGCCACAACCGATGGTTGTCCCGCTACCGTTATCGTCACAAAGTAAGATCCCGCTGCCACATAAATGCCATTCGCATAATCTTTGAATTTCACATCACTTAACGCCGGAGTGCTACCAGAGATACCTACGTCTTCTGTTAAGTAGATGTCCACCGATGCCGCAATTGGGTTAGCAGCAGCATGGGTAATGTTTAATACCGCACTGGTCGCCACCGGACGACGGTTCTCAGGAACAACCAAAGGTTCCAAATTCAGTGGATTTACTGTCCCTACCGCATAGATGCTGTAATCCATGCCGGCAAATACAGCGACACCATCCGCATCAATTAATGCATTAGTTGTAGTGCCGTCAGCAAAGATGTCAATGTCATAACTTCCTGCAGCTAAATCGATAAATCCACGGATTTCCTTGAACATCAAATCAGCAAGAGGTGCAAATGCAGCTCCGTTCACAAACGGATCTACGTCCGGGGCGCCATCAACAAGATGACCGACTCTTACTTCTGCAGTTTCTGCCATGTCATAGATTAACGATGATCCACTACCGTCCATCACCATCAATTTTACTGGGGAAGCGCTATTGGAGTCAGCTCTTGGCACAGCCGCAATCGTTAGCTCGCTGCCGCCAGACAGAGTGATTTCTCCAGAGTCAAAAGCAATAGCACTGCCGCTCACGGTTTCTAATCTCACACGATATTGTCCTGCAGGGATATTGAGTACGTCAGTAAAATCTTTATAAGCTAAAGTCCCTAACGGTGCGCCCAATGGATCACTCGGCCCTGTCACATATAGGTTTACATCGCCAACTCCTGTTGCCGCGTGTACTACTTGCACATCTAAACTTGAACTTGTTGCCGTTCCTGCAGCAGGGCGAGTAACAACCAAAGCCTCTACAGGATTGTTGGATCCATCGGCGTCGCCTACAACCATCACGGTGTAATCTAAGTCACCGCTTAAATCGAATTGGCTTTGAGGGATAACAGTGGCCACTTCGTCACCTGGGAGTTGGACATCGACTTGAAGAGTTGTCTGTCCTTGACCTACGGAGGCGTATCCGGATGCTTGAGCATAATCGACATCGCTCCAACGAGCCTGACTATTGACTAGAACATTAGCTAAAGGAGCATCTGGCGATGCATGTACAGCTTGTAGTTGAGTTGTTGATTCATCGTCGTCATCACACCCAACAAGAAATAGGGCTGAAATTGCTACAGCGAGTATAGGTGAATATTTCATTGGTCTTCTCTCCAAAAAAGTTAGACCAGTTCGTCACACAAATGATTAGTCCAATAACTAATCTTTAAAAAGTATTTCAAAATCTAGTGCAGTGAACTGTCTTTAATTCTCCGTGATTCAAAAAGTAGCTAGGTTCAAATCCCTAGGCAGTCATCACATGAGTTGTCCATCAATTGATTCCAACTCCATTACGCTGTTGGTCAAAAATAGATCAAAGACAAGATTAAGAGGTGGTTTGAATGAGTCATTTTTTAAGAGAAAACGCTTAGAAAGGAATACTGTTGATTTTGATATGCATGTCACTCTAATTAGTAGAATCGTTTGCTTAGCGCAGTATTTCACCTATTTATCCACAAAATAATCGAATTTCACAAAATCAATAGAATTGGAGGTGCATCAAGATGCATTGCTACCTTAAAGTTCCATCATTTAGATCATTAGTGTGATCAACCTCACCTTAATAATTGTAGTTTTCACTCTGTCTCACTTTTATTTGAGAACAAAATCGCTATTATGCTCGGCATTCGGACATCATAAACACGCACGGATTAGCGGGTTACTTATTTCAAACATAGAGAGTTCCATTATGCGTAAATCACTTTTAACTCTTGGCCTACTTGCAGCAACTTCTGCTCCAGTAATGGCAGCGGATTATTCTGACGGCGACATCCATAAAAACGATTACAAATGGATGCAATTCAACCTTATGGGTGCATTTGATGAGCTTCCAGGTGAATCATCACATGATTACCTAGAAATGGAATTCGGTGGCCGCTCGGGAATCTTCGACCTATATGGCTATGTTGATGTATTTAACCTACTTTCGGATCCAGGTAGCGATAAAGCAGACAGCCAAGCAAAAATGTTCATGAAGTTTGCTCCACGTATGTCTCTTGACGGACTAACAGGTAAAGACCTTTCATTTGGTCCAGTACAAGAACTTTACGTTGCATCTGAAATTACGTGGGACGGCGTTAACACAACTGACACAACTTTTGGTGTTAACCAACAAAAAATCGGTCTAGGTTCTGACGTAATGGTTCCTTGGTTAGGCAAAATTGGCTTAAACCTTTACGGTAACTACGATTCAAACATTAAAGACTGGAACGGTTTCCAAATCTCGACTAACTGGTTCAAACCATTCTACTTCTTCGAGAACGGTTCATTCATCTCTTACCAAGGTTACATTGATTGGCAATTTGCGATGGAAGACGAGTACAGCGCAGAAAGCAGCGGCGGCGCAATGTTTAACGGTATCTACTGGCACTCAGACCGTTATGCTGTAGGTTACGGTCTTAAAGCTTACGAAACTATTTACGGTCTAGAAGACGGTGGATTCGCAGGTAAAACTTCAGGTGTGAGCCACTACCTAGCAGTAACTTACAAGTTCTAATAGAACTTCTAAGAAAGTTTCCAAAATGGCACCCTCGGGTGCCATTTTTTATTGCTTTCATTTAATGCCTCGCTATCCTTGCAGCATCACTTTCTTATCTCGGTATTGCTGTGAACATCACTATTGTTGGACCTGGAGCTATCGGCTCTTTATGGGCGATTAAATTGCTTCAAGCTGGTCATAATGTCTCTTTGTGGAGTCGCTCCCCTGAAACCTCAATTAACCTAACACTTGATGAGCAAACTTCACTTCCCTTCAGTAACAACAATATCGAAAAGCTATCAGCGAGTGATTTGGTTATCTTCACAGTCAAAGCTTGGCAAGTAGAAGAAGCCACCACTCCGTTACTTCAATATGTCGACTCTGACACCATTCTCATGTTCATGCATAACGGAATGGGCGCGGTCGACAACATTGCCACTCAAATTAATGCTCACCCGATAGTATTGGCGACCACCACCCAAGCAGCCTTTAAACCCGATCGTAACAATGTATCTCACACAGGAATAGGACAAACCCAGCTAGGTGCTTTTAACCAAACGGGTCAACAGTGCACGTTTTTGGTTGATGTATTGGATGATGCTCTCCCCGCTGTGAGTTGGAACCCACAAATAGAAACCGCGCTTTGGGCTAAACTCGCCATCAATTGTGCTATCAATCCACTTACTGGGTTGGAACAAATCAAGAATGGTGAACTTGCAGACCAAAGGTTTGAGGGTATTTTAAGTTCTATCGTTGAAGAGCTAACACAAGTTATGCAGGCCGAAGAGATCACTTGTTCATTCGACGGATTAGAAGCAAGTGTCAAGCAGGTCATCCAAGCCACGGCGCAGAACAACTCATCCATGAAGCAGGATATGTTTTACCAACGCAAGACAGAGATCGACTTCATCACTGGACACCTAATAAAAACAGCGCTTAAGCATCAGATAGAAGTTCCCGTTAACCAAAAGCTGTTCGATCAAGTCAAAGAGCAAGAAAATAGCTGGAATCATCAAGATTAGTCAGCAACGGTCAACAAGTCGCGATAAAATAACAATACCGCTAAGCATAACGCTGGCACCAATTTCCAAGATTTTAGGTAAGAATAGATGCTTGATATCAATCACATCCGAGAGCAGTTTCCTGCGCTATCACAAACTATCAATCAGCAACCACTGATCTATTTAGACAGCGCGGCAACGACACAAAAACCTCAGGTAGTTATTGATGCCATTAGCCAATATTACTCCAAACAAAATGCCAATGTTCACCGTGGTAGCCATAGCTTAACAGCGAACGCGACCAGTCAGTTTGAAGCTGCCAGAGATAAGGTCGCTCAGTTTATCGGGGCAAGCTCTTCAAAAGAGATCATCTGGACTCGTGGTGCCACCGAGGCGCTCAATTTAATTGCTCAAACTTACGCAAGAAGTATTCTTCAGCCTGGCGATGAGATCTTAGTGAGTGAAATGGAGCATCACGCTAACATAGTTCCTTGGCAAATTGTGGCAGAACAAACCGGGGCCAAAGTCGTTAAAGCACCGATGACATCGGATTGCGAATTTGACCTACTCGCGTTTGATACGCTTTTAAATGAACGAACCAAGATTGTTGCATTAGCTCAGATAACCAACGTAACGGGTTCTCGTCAGCCGATTGAAGCCGTCATAGAGAAAGCACATAAGATGAATGCAATTGTGGTAGTCGATGGCGCACAAGGTATCGTTCATGAATCGGTTGATGTTGCTGCTTTAGGCGCTGATTTCTACGTATTCTCAGGTCATAAACTCTATGCCCCTGCGGGCATCGGTGTGCTTTACGGCAAGCTTGAATTGTTAGAAGCGATGCCACCTTGGCATGGTGGTGGCAAAATGGTCGAGCGCGTCTCTTTCTCTGGCACTACTTTTTCAGAACTGCCTGGCAAATTCGAAGCGGGCACGCCAAATGTGGCAGGAGCCATAGCACTAAGCACCGCAATAGAATGGTTAAGTGGTTTTGTACAACAAGATGTCGAAAATCATATCCACCAACTACAACACGAGACTTATCTTGCGCTCAGTAAACTGGATGACATTCAGATTTTAGGGTATCAACCTAACGCAAGTGTGATTACTTTTGTGATGGATGGTGTTCACCATCAAGATATAGCGACTCTACTGGATCAGCAAGGTATCGCAGTACGTGCAGGACATCATTGTGCTCACCCATTAATGGATGCACTTAATGTGAAAGGAACGGTTCGAATCTCATTTGGTATTTACAACAACATGGATGATGTTGTAAAGCTCGGAGCGGCGATAGAAAAAGCCGTTGATATGCTTTAGCGAGTAGCGAGTAGCGAGTAGCGAGTAGCGAGTAGCGAGTAGCGAGTAGCGA
>NZ_JBFSVK010000038.1:0-42484 GCF_041467855.1 Vibrio sp. 10N.247.311.51
ATATTCATCAACGAGTGCCCACACAGATTGATAGGTTTAAATTGTTAAAGAGCTTCTCTTCGTTGTGACTTACATCACTTCGGAAGAGGCGGCCATTCTAGCGTTTTAATTCTCAGTGTCAAACACTTTTGAAAATTAATTTCTACTTTTAAAAAGTAGAAGCGAATAATCGCTTAAAGCTAGTTGCCTTACTAACATTCTTCGCTGAAGCCTTGTGGCGTCTACCGTGTCAGTGAGGCGGCATTATAGAGATGTTCCTCACATTGGCAAGTGTTTATTAAAGAAAAATGTAAAAATAACGGTTAGATGACGAATAAACACTCAAAGCCTTATTTGTGCAAGTTTAACTACAAAGTACCTACAGAATAACCACAGACTTATCCACAATTGCTCTAATTTTCATCCTAGAAAACAAAAAAACTGCCTTATGGCAGCTTTTTAAATGGCAATGAGTCTAAATCCCAGAGCCATATTGCTCTCCATCGTCTTCATGGAGACCACATTCTCGTTTTAGACCATTAAAACGAGTTTCTTCTTCAGTCATACCCGGTTCCCATTTCTTAGTCGTATGAGTATCTCCAACAGAAAGGTACCCCTGCTCGCGAAGTGGGTGGTAACTGAGACCATGCTCTTCTAAGTAATAATGAACATCTTTATTTGTCCAATCAATTACTGGCAAGAACTTAAACACACCATTTTGGATAGATAAGATAGGCAAGTTTGCACGCGATTGAGATTGCTCTCTTCTCAACCCAGAAAACCAAGTGCCAGCCTCGAGCTCATCCAGCGCTCTTCTCATCGGTTCAACTTTATTAAGCTTGTTGTACTTCTCTATCCCTTCTATACCTTGATCCCAAAGTTTGCCATATTGCGCTTCTTGCCAATTAGGGCTCTGCTGAGAACGAAAAACTTGAAGGTTTAGAGTCAACTTCTGACTTAACTCATCGATAAATCGATACGTTTCCGGGAATAGATACCCAGTGTCCGTCAAAATAACCGGAATATCTGGTTTTGCTTGAGTCACTAAGTGCAGCATCAACGCCGCTTGGATTCCGAAACTAGAAGACACAACATGTGTCCCTTCTAAATGTTCTAGTGCCCACTTAACTCTTTCTAATGCGGTTAGCTGCTCTAACTCAGTATTGATTTGTCCAAGACGAAGTATTTGCTCCGTCTTAGTCAATGCGAGTAGCTCTGCTAACTTCAGTTTTGAAGCGACAGAATTATGCATGCAGATCCCTCTTTGAAATGATCACCTCTTCGATGATGCCAGCTCGGATTGTAAAATCACCGAACCCTTCATTGTCGTTACGTTCCGTAGCCCAACGTCCCACCAGCGAATCAATCTCTTCTAAGATCTGAGCAGAAGTGATGTTCTCTTTATACATCTTCGGGATACGAGTTCCGGCTTTGTTGCCACCTAAGTGCATGTTGTAACGCCCCGGCGCCTTGCCGACTAAACCCAGTTCAGCCAACATTGCACGACCACAACCGTTTGGACAACCCGTGATACGAAGGATGATGTTATCTTCTTCTGGTAATCCATGTTTCTTCAGAATGTCTTCAACATCCGTTACAAACTCAGGAAGAAAACGCTCTGCTTCTGCCATTGCTAAAGGACATGTTGGGAATGCCACACACGCCATAGAGTTTTTACGCTGCTCGGAAACGGCATCATCCATCAAACCGTATTGATGTGCCAGCTTTTCAATTTTTGCCTTTTGGCTCTTAGGTACACCTGCAACAATTAGGTTTTGGTTCGCTGTCATGCGGAAGTCACCTTTGTGGATCTTCGCTATTTCAGCAACACCTGTTTTCAGCGCTTTTCCTGGGAAATCAAGTAAACGACCATTTTCGATGAATAATGCTAAGTGGTGCTTACCATCAATGCCTTCCGCCCAACCGATACGATCGCCACGGCCAGTAAACTCATAAGGACGACTTTCAGAAAACTCAACGCCTGCACGTTTTTCTACTTCTGCTTTGAATACATCAATACCAACACGGTCTAGTGTGTATTTGGTTTTTGCGTTCTTACGGTTCGAACGGTTACCCCAATCACGCTGAGTCGTTACCACTGCAGCTGCTACATCTAACGTTTTATCTAATGGCACAAAACCAAAGTCGTCAGCTTTACGTGCATAAGTAGAGGTATCACCGTGTGTCATTGCTAAACCGCCACCAACTAACACATTAAAGCCCACCAGCTTTCCGTCTTCAGCAATAGCAACAAAGTTAAGATCGTTAGCATGAACGTCCACATCATTTTGCGGAGGAATGACAACCGTCGTCTTGAATTTACGTGGTAGGTAGTTACTACCAAGGATAGGTTCTTCATCCGTTGTTTCTAGCTTTTCTCCATCTAACCAGATTTCTGCATAAGCACGAGTCTTCGGTAATAGATGTTCACTGATCTTTTTCGCCCACTCATAAGCTTCTTGATGAAGTTCAGATTCAACTGGGTTTGTCGTACACAGAACATTTCGGTTTACATCACCCGCTGTTGCAATGGAATCAATGCCAATGTTATTTAGCGTTTGGTGCATCAATTTAATGTTCGGCTTCAAGACACCGTGGAACTGAAACGTTTGACGAGTTGTTAGACGAATTGAACCGTAAGAGGTGCTTTCATCGGCGAACTTATCAATCGCCAACCACTGCTTTGGAGTGATGATGCCACCAGGCATACGCGCACGAAGCATTACGTTGTGTAACGGTTCGAGCTTTTGCTTGGTACGTTCGTTACGAATATCACGGTCGTCTTGTTGATACATACCGTGGAAACGAATCAACTGAAAGTTATCAGCAGTAAAGCCACCGGTTATACGGTCTTGGAGATCTTGTTCAATCGTACCGCGTAAGTTATTACTTTCACGCTTAAGACGCTCATTGTCAGCCAAAGGTCCAAGTACTTGACCTAGCACTTCTTGCTCTATTACTTGCTTGCTCATTAGTACACATCCCTTTGGTAACGTTTCGCTTTACGTAAATCATTAATATATTGTTCAGCTTGCTCTCGGCTCTGGTTGCCATGTTTTTCCGCTATCGTAACTAACGCTTCATGGACATCTTTCGCCATTCGAGTTGCATCTCCACATACATAGAGGTATGCGCCCTCTTGCAGCCATTGCCAAACCTGCTCTGCTTGTTCGATCAAACGATCCTGAACATAAACCTTTTCTTTTTGGTCACGACTAAAGGCAACATCTAGCTTGGTTAGCGCACCAGACTTAAGGTACTTCTGCCATTCAACTTGGTATAAGAAATCTTGAGTAAAGGTACGGTCACCGAAGAACAACCAGCTTTTGCCTTCAGCATCATTATTTTCACGCTCTTGAACGAAACTGCGAAAAGGTGCGATACCTGTACCCGGGCCGACCATGATGATTGGTGTATTGTCGTCTTGTGGTAGTTTGAAGTTATTGTTGTTCTCAACAAACACCTTCACTTCACCACCTTCTTCAAGGCGTTGAGCTAAGAAGCTAGAAGCCCCACCTAAGCGAGACTCTTCACCTTTTTGGTATTCAACCAGACCAACCGTTAAGTGAACTTCTTCATCTACTTCTGCTTGGCTTGATGCAATAGAGTAGAGGCGCGGAGTCAGCTTACGTAACAGGCCAATTAACTCATCAGCCGATAGCTTGGTTTTCTTTTCAGCGAGTACATCGACGATTTGTGTATTACCCGCATATTCACGAAGCTTGTCTTTATCTTCCACCAGCTTGATTAACTTCTTGCTGCCCGATAACTCAGCAAACTTAGTCACAAGTTGAGGATTTGAAGTCGTAATCTCAAATTTACTCACTAGCGCACTATGGATAGATAGATTGTCACCATCGACATCGACACTTTCGATACCCGACAACCCAACCTTAGAAAGGATCTGATTCGCGAGTTCTGAACTGTTTTCATACCATACACCTAGCGCATCGCCGGGTTGGTAGGTAATGCCAGATTCATCAAGATCGATCTCGATATGACGAACATCTTTACCCGAGTCACGACCGGTGATCTTTTGACTGGTTAATAGTGTCGCTGTATATGGATTCTGTTTGGTGTACTGCGAATGACCGGCAGCCGCTTGGCCTACTGGCAACTGAACGATGTCAGCCTCGGCACCTGTCGATAGCGTTTCTTGAACTTGTGATAACGCTTTAGCGCGCCATTCCGTTGCTGACTCTTCGTAATCAACATCACAATCAAGGCGATCGACAAATGATTTAGCACCAAGCTTAGCGAGGAAGTTATCGAAGTCTTTAGCCGTTTGGCAGAAGAACTCATAGCTTGAGTCACCTAAACCAATCACACCGTATTGTAGGTTTGATAATTTTGGCGCTTTCTTCGATTGAAGGAATTCATGCAACTCAATCGCGTTATCAGGCGCTTCGCCCTCACCATTGGTTGAAGCTACGAAAATGACGTGTGTCTCTTTGGCTAAGTTCTTACCTTTATAATCACTCGCATCGAAAAGCTCGACCGCGATTCCTAAGGCCTTGGCTTCTGCCTCTAACGATTCAGCGACGCCTTTAGCATTACCGGTTTGAGAAGCGAAGATAATGCTGAGCTTGCCCGCTGGCTTAGCCGCTACTGCAGCGGCCGCTTGAGCGATTGGCGCAGCAGCACCGACAGGCTGAGCTTGGCTCACTCCCCAAAGGTAACCACTGACCCATGCCAGTTGCTGTGAAGAAAGTTCAGAAACAGTTTGCTGAAGATGACCCAATTGTTGGTCATTAAGTGGTGCTGCTAGCCGAGGTAGCTCATTAGCCCCAGACTGTGCATTATTATTTTGTGAAGACTCTTTCTTATTTAAAGACATGGTCACGACATCCCTAATCATTGCGTGACGATAGATTAACCACTCCTTTTAATAACAAGAAAGAATAGAAAAGTATGTTTTATAACTTTTTGGAAGTAAAAACCGATTGAAACCTAAATTGTCTTACTGGTTTTCAATGCGTACTTGCTGAAAGCCAACCGCCATTGCCGACTTAGATGCTAGGTCTAAATCCGCATAATGACACTCTTCGCCATGAACATCAGTCAGCAGAACAAAGCCGCCGCCCATATGACGAAACTCCACAACCCAAGACCCTTCTTGAATTGAGGGCTCTATGATGGCTTCAACTAACAGGTTTTCTCTATATAAATTTCGTAATTCATTGAGTGTCATATTCCATCCCTTGCTTTGACCTCACTACATAGACCTTATAAGAATAGACGCTAATTAGCTCTCTGTATTAAGGATGGTCGAAAGTGATGAATGTGCTAACTAATTCCAGAAAGATATAATCAATAGATATAAAAAACGCCACTTAATAAAGTGGCGTTCTTAAAATTCGTTCTAAATTTGCTTTATATGGCCTAGAAGCGCACTTCAGCACCAGCAAACCAACCATCGACCATGACAAAACTTTTGCCTAGTTCTGAGCTAAAGAACTCATCCGAATCTAGGTCGATAACACGGTAACCACCACGCAGGGCAATTTCAGATTCTGATACAGGGATTCGATATTGAACACCCGCCATCAAGTCAGTGCTCTTGATACCACTGCTATCACCGAACTCCATCGTACCAATGATATCGAAGTTGGTGTCCGGCACATTGATCTCTGCGTTACCGTAGAAGCTCCACGTGAACTCATCAAACGTCGATGTTTTCGCCCCCGTCGCTTTTGGTTCAATGTAATTAGAGTTTGAGTATTGAGTAAACGTCACACCAGCATCGAAGTTCATCAACTTGTGCTCTAACAGTGTGTAGTAAAACGTGTAGTCGTACTTATCAAAAGCCAACGAGTCCGCATCAATAGAGGTATAACGGAAGCTAGCATTTGGGAGCATTGGGGCATTATGCTCAAATGCGAAATACAACGAAGGTGAGTTAGAGTCGTCATCTTGTTTAACTTCGTTTAGCTTTGTACTTCCCCACCACATATCGGCACCGACTTTAGCCGTGTAAGAAAACTCTTCGGCAGCAGACACTGCTGAACTTAAAGATAGCATTCCCACTAAAGCAATTAATGGCATTTTATTCATTTGAGATAGCTCCAATTCCATATCGTAGTGCTAATTGTATGCACATTCATAGATTATTGGGGAAAATTCTACCACACATCTTAAATTCTCAAACGATAAACCGCTGACGAGTAAAGATTTGACGGCACTATGACCTTAGTAACGTCTCTGGTTAGAACTGTGTACAAAGTTTTTGAAAAACCACACACCGATTGCAATCACGATCAACCAAGGCAGTAACTTAAACACGACGCCCATCATACCTAAGACCAACATGACTAATAACGCGACTCCGGTTGCAGCCAATACCGTCATAAACGTGATACCAGTGACAAGTAGAGTTGCGACGAAAATAAGAACAAAGATTAATTCAAACATAATGGTCTCCCTAATGAGTTAATGACCTATCTTTCCTACTTTCTAACATTGCAGCTTCCATACCAAGTATGCCAATCCAACAAAACCCTTATTTATCAGACAAATAAAAAGCCACACATCTTCATGCATGGCTTTTCGGAAACTTGTGGTGGTAAATTTAGCCTCTAATGGCGAATTTAGCCTTAAGCTTTTAACTTAGAGGGAGATTAAACATTTAACTCTTTAGGGATCTTAGCCAATGCCGTTTGCATCACTTCGATACCTGCACCTTTCTTATGTGCATTTTCACTGATGTAGCGACGCCATTGTCTTGCACCAGGCATGCTTTGGAACAAACCAAGCATATGACGAGAGATATGGCCAAGACTAGCGCCATTTGAAAGTTCACGTTCGATGTACGGGTACATCTCTTCGACAACCTGTGAGCGCTTCTTGATTGGCGTGTCTAAACCAAAGATCTGCTGATCGACTTCAGCCAAGATAAACGGGCTATGGTAAGCCTCACGACCGATCATCACGCCATCAAGGTGTTGCAAATGTTCTTTAGTTTGCTCAAGAGTAGTAATGCCACCATTCACGGCAATCACCAGATCAGAAAAGTCTTTCTTGATTTGGTATGCACGATCGTAATCTAGAGGTGGGATCTCACGGTTCTCTTTCGGGCTAAGACCACTCAACCATGCTTTACGCGCGTGAATAGTAAATTGCTCACAGCCACCTTTTTCAGAAACCGTCGAAACAAACTTAGTTAAAAACTCATAAGAGTCTTGGTCATCGATACCGATACGCGTTTTCACGGTAATTGGGATATCAGTGACTTCTTTCATCGCCGACACACAATCTGCCACCAACTCTGGCTCAGCCATCAAGCATGCACCAAAGCGACCATTCTGAACTCGGTCTGAAGGACAACCTACGTTAAGGTTCACTTCATCGTAACCACGCTCACCAGCAAGCTTGGCACAAGCAGCTAAATCAACCGGGTTTGAACCACCGAGTTGAAGTGCAAGAGGATGTTCTTGCTCGTTATATTCTAGGAAGTCGCCCTTACCATGTAAGATCGCGCCCGTTGTTACCATTTCCGTGTACAGAAGAGTCTGCTGAGAAAGCAAACGGTGAAAGTAACGACAGTGGCGGTCAGTCCAATCGAGCATGGGTGCAACGGATAAGCGGGATGATGGGTGCATATTAGATACCTCTTAGAAATTCAACGATATAGCTCATAGCACACCGCTTTATGTGTTAGCTGTTCTTATGTTGAGAGAATGAACGATCACCTTCAGCTCAACATAAGGCGGGGGATTATACAGCCCTACCAGCATTGCTTCAATCATAAGCAGGCTTGGCACGTTCCCTTTAATCCCAGGTCTAATTGCCAAATCATGAGTTCCTAAATGGTCTCAATAATTTCTATCTACACTAATGTCACTGGCACAATCGCAGTACCACTAACTAACCAGATAAAGCATTAATAGCGGCAGCTTTAACCTTTTCTCTCAACCAGGTAACTGATGGATCAAGACTCCTAGCTTTTGACCAATACACACACGCCTCAACTTTTTGCTCTAAAAAATCATTACCCAAGATTTTTAGATTAAATACGTCTAAGCTGTCAGTTACCATTTTACGAGTAAAAATAGCAAGGTTATTACTGCCTTGAGTTGAAGATAGTAACCCCCAATAACTCGCAACTTGTCTTTTCACTTTACGCTTTTGCAAAAGTTGGACACTAGAGGGCCGTAAGCTCTCGAAAAAACTGTGATTACCAGAGATACTTGAAAGTGTAACGTGCTGATGTTCTAGAAACTCACTCTCGCTTATTAGGCTTGCAGGAAATGCAGGATGATTTTTCCGACAAACAACAACTAACTCATCGTCATAAATCCTGTGAGAATGTATTGATGGTTCAGTTTCGGAAAAGCCTTCTATTGAGAGATCAATCGTACTTAGTCTTAGCATATCCTTGGTTTCTTTTGTACTGTGATTATCAACTAAAATCGTCACATACGGAGCTTCACTTTCAACCACCTTAAAAAGCTCGGGGATTAAAGTATGCTCAAATAGACTGATGGTTGATATTTTAAATACACGCTTACTCAAACTCGGATCAAATCTGGTCCTCGTTGCTGATAGTGCATCTAACTTTAAAATTGCATCAGCAATATCTGGATAAATTTCTAACGCAAATGCTGTCGGTCTAACGCCTAGCTTCTCCCTAACAAAAAGTGGATCATTATAAATATCTCGCAATTTTGAAATACTTTGACTAACTGATGGCTGAGTTATCCCTAACCGCTTCGCTGCCTTAGTATATTTTCTCTCTTCTACGACCGCAGCAAAAATAGCTAACAAGTAGTACTCATTAAAGTTCATACGCGTTACTGATATAAATATTATTATATTTTATGATATCAGTGATTTATCTTTAAAAAGTAGACTTTATACGCCTTTCCCCCACTACACCGCACTGATTTAGTTAAATAATTGATGCTCTGTTTTATTACGCCATGCTCTGTTACATCAATCAAAAGCGACACATCAAAGTTCACAAACTGAAGTTCCACCAACTAGATATAAATTTACTTATATCTGATAGTGCCAATTTTTCCCCTAAAAAACGTAGACTTCGCGATTTTATGAGGTGATTACATCTCATTTAAATATAGCCAAACCAAACACTAAGGCTCACCTACGAAGGACGTAAGAGTAATGAAAAAAATCAGCTTGCTGGCAGCGGCAGTTTCAATGGCGTTAACGGGTTGTGGGAGCGATGACTCAAACTCTTCATCAACACCAACACCAACACCAACACCAACACCACAGTTCACAATCACAGCCATTGATGGCTACCTAAATAATGCCGAAGTTTATATTGGAGATAACTGTGACTCGTTTGTAGGTCGAACCAACTCAAGTGGCCAACTAACACTCGAGCTTACGGATGAAATTGTTGATCAAAAGGTGTGCATTAAAGCCATTGCAAATGAAACGATTGATATGACCCGCGGCGTTGTTGTTGATGAATTTACCCTTGCTGCACCTTCAGTACCAGAAAGTTCTGACGAACCTATGATTGTCAGTCCAATGACTAACCTCGTTGTTGAACAAATTAAGCATGCCGAAGAAAATGGCGCCGAAATGACTCAAGAAGAAGCAGAACAAGCTGTTGTTGAATCTTTCAATACTAATGATGATGTGGTTTATACCTCTGAAGATATCTTTGGCGATTACGTTGCAGTAGCTGAAGGCGAAGGTGAAGAAGCAGAAAAAGCTCAAGCGGTCAACGTTGTTGGTGAAACGTTAGTTGACAATGACGATGTGCTTGACGTTGAAGAGCAGCTAAATGTTGTTTCAGATATTTCACAAGAAACGTCAGACATTATTGCCGATGAGACCCAAGAGCTAAGTGATGATTATTCTCCGATTGTTCATACTGGTGAAAACGGCTATGAAGGTATTGAGACTAACCATCGTCCTACCCAAGCTGAAGACACCAACATTCAACCAGTCGCCTTCGAACTTGGCCAATCACGTAGCTATGAATTAAGTGCACTTTTCATTGATGCTGATGGCGACGCCTTAGTGTATACCGTTGACGCACAAAAAGAAGCAGGCGCTGATATTACGAACGGTGGTACAACTTTAACGGTTACTCCCACTCAAGCTGGTGTGTACGATGTGTTGATCTACGCATCTGATGAAGCATCTCGTTCTTACCCATTAGTGCTAAATGTAACGGCAACAACACCCAATACTGCGCCAGTCTTGAATGAGCACAATACCGTACAGTCCGACCTTGATGCTTTAAATCTAACAGCAACCCAAAGAGTTGATGAACGTGTATCGATTAACGACTTGTTTATCGATACAGACAACGACGTACTGACTTACGACGTGACAGACGTGACAGGGAATGGCTTGAGCATCAATGCTGATAACGAAAGCACTGAGCTGCATATTATTGGAGCACCAGAACAAGAAGGTACATTTACATTCAACGTTACTGCGAATGATGGTTACCATTCAGTTAGCACTGAGCTGAGTCTAAATGTTGAGGAGGCGCCAAATGCTATTCCTGATTTAAACGAAAAAGAGCAGCAGCGCATAGCAGATGAGCTTACAGAGCTTAATTTGCAGGTAGGTATTGCTGTGAATAGTAATATTAGTCTTGAACAGCTATTTATTGATGATGATACGTTAGTGCTGACAGCGCAAAATACTATCGAAGGTGTTGATACAACCATTAATGATTCTACTCTTACGCTAACAGGCACTCCTGAATCTTCAGGTGATAAAACTCTTACAATCTCTGCTTCTGATAATGTGAACCCTCATGAATCGGCATCATTTACTGTACCTGTGGCAAAAGAGGATTCTTCAGAACCTACAGATCCAGTATTACCTGCTCCAACCCCTCGTTTTGAAGACAAGCACTTTATTGGCGGTGAGTGGCGCATGGGTGAGATTGGTGAAGATGAGCATGACCTAGAGATGGGTTGGGCTTCGCTGATGAAAGACCAAGATCAGCACTACTTCTGCTGGGAGAAAAGCAAGGATATTAAGACTCCTGAACAGCTTTCTGAACTAGAGTTACCTGAAAATAAAACACTTGTTATCGATCCAAACAGCGAGCATTGCTGGCCTATTGAAATCCAATCGGATGGCACATTACTTGGTGACGGAGAGACCTACACACCTGTTTATACATCAGAAAACAATGGGGACTACCAAATTGTTTATGAACTTGAAGGTGGTTTGTATTGGTTAGACTCTACTCAAGATTTGCCATTCAGCGCGATGCTACCTGTCCCAGATATGGATCAAACATTCTATCAAAGCATTGACTGGGAAAACGACTCTGATGTAGCACTACGCTTACGCAGTGCAAACTTCACAGTTAATCAACAAAATATTTATGCTGCAGACGTGACAAAGTCAGGAATATTTACTGCTCGTGACTTAGAAGCCTATGATGATTATTTATTGCCAATGGTTTGGGCTGGTACTTGGGAAATTTCAACGTCAGATGATGGTAAAGAGCTACTAAGTTACGATTCATTTAATACTGCAAACTATGAACAGCAATATATGCGCCAATTTAATGATGGTGAATTACGAATTCTTGTTGCTCAGCATGGAGATGAAGACGGAGAAAAGGTAGATATCGTTCTCGAATCACCCGATGAATCATTATTGCGTAGTATCAATGCGATATGGGACCCAAGCTCAACACAACCTAAGCCAACACCAACACTACCAGAGCTCCTTGACCCAAGCTTACTTGACGGCAAAACGTTCTATATGACTGAATACGGTTCATCTACTGGGAATGGGGATTTAGAGCATAGCGTTGTATGGTGTGATGCAGTCAAATTTGAAGATGGCATTTACTACTGGAATAAACGTAATCCATCGAACAATACCACTTGCCCCAAAGATGCTGACTTGATTGAAAGCGGTACATATACCATTGATGAAGAAAACTCAGTAATGGTTGTTCAAGCTGATATTTACTCAACAATTTATACCGTAATTGGAGATGCCAGTGACCTCTCACCGGGCGCTCTATCAGTCATTGCTCATGGCTCTCGTAAAGCTCACTTTACAGATAAAAGTGCGGTAGAAGATCGCCTAAATGCTCAATCAAGCTCAAATAATCAAACTGAAAACACTTTTGATTTTTACTTACCTACAGAACAAGAATACGTGTCTCAGCTCGGTCAGGTTAGTATCAGTTTGACTAACTATAGAGCAATCATTGAGTTTGAAAACGCAATGAATGGGGATGCTGTTACCTGTGAAGTGCTTGAAGATAACTTTGATAACTTTCGGTTAAGCGACGGTGCTGATGCTAGTTATTGGTGGGGTTGGGGAAGCAACCAGTGCTCCGACGATGCAATGGGCAATGCTTCGATTAGCTTCAGCCATTCCCTAACGTTAACTCCAAATAGTATTTATAGCTTTATTGGTAGCACGGAGAGTCGTTACCAAGAATCTGTAAAATACAATACCCGCTGGGATAGCACTCCAGTAAATTAACCATTTTTACTAACGCTATTTTATGTAAGGCCCAACATTTATTGGGCCTTTTAAGATCACAACGGTACATTTGTCTCGATAATCTATTATCTGAGTGAAAAGCCGATTCCACATCAACAGATATCTCACCATACGAGCTTTTACTCATACTTTTTTATAAACCCATTCACCAGATCTCTAATTCAACCTCATTAATCAGTTATGCCTTGAGTCACACTGTCATTTTGAGTTACCTTGTCTTATTCAAAGTCGTGGGTCACAATACGCTCTGTACCTGACTTTAATAGAAATCATTGGCTCCCAAAACGTAGTAACCTAGAAATAAGGTTTGATTAGGGATGTCCGATTGAATGGTGAAAAATTTGGACCACACATTAATAGAGCAAGTTGAAGGGATATGCGCATCGCGAGGCGTTAGATTAACACCTCAAAGAAAGCGAGTGTTTGAGCTCATCCTCTCTAATAAAAAAGCCTCCAGTGCTTATGAATTATTAGAGCAGTTGAAAGTCAGTGAACCACAGGCCAAGCCTCCTACAGTTTATCGCGCTTTGGATTTCTTGTTGGAACAAGGTTTCATTCACCGAGTTGAGTCAACCAATAGCTTCATATGCTGTTGTTCTTGCAATGCCAACAAGCATTTCTCCCAACTACTGATCTGCGATAAATGTGGCACTGTGATAGAACTGCAAGACGATGCGCTTGTCACCCTACTCGCCAGTAACGCTGAGAAGCATGGCTTTCAATTGACGAATCATGTCATTGAATCGCATGGCATTTGCCAATCTTGCTCCTCCGAGATGAAAGAATAAGATTATAGAAGAACATTATGCGCGCTGAATTTGTAAACCCGTTTTTAGCTTCTTTGATGAACGTATTAAAAACGATGGCTTCTCTAGAATTGAAGCCACAAAAACCGAGAGTTAAGAAAGATGAAATCGCTCGTGGTGATGTATCCGGCCTAATTGGTATGGTTGGTACACAATCTCGTGGCTCTATGTCGATCACCTTTGATGAAGGTCTCGCTCTCGAAATCATGGAGAACATGCTCGGTGAACGACCAAACGGCCTCAACGAAGAAGTGACCGATATGGTGGGTGAAATCACTAACATGGTGACTGGCGGTGCAAAACGTATTCTTGCGGAAAGCGGTTTTGACTTCGATATGGCAACACCAATCGTGGTTTCCGGTAAAGGTCATACGATTCGTCACAAGTGTGACGGAGCAATCATCATCATGCCTTTCTCATCTCAATGGGGTAATGCTTTCATCGAGATCTGTTTCGAATAGAAACAACCGCAGTAAAAAATACAAAAGGCTGACGTGCATGCGTCAGCCTTTTTTATTACCTGCGATTTAACCATTACTTGCTCTACAGACACAAAAACGCCAACCCGAAGGTTGGCGTTTTTTTTGGTGCTATCAACTCAATTAAGCTTTAAGCGCTTTAAATGCGTTGATTAGACCGTTCGTTGAGCTGTCGTGAGACGTTACTTGAGCATCGTCAGCAAGCTCAGGAAGAATTTGGTTTGCTAGTTGCTTACCAAGTTCTACACCCCATTGGTCGAAGCTGAAGATGTTCCAGATAACGCCTTGAACGAAGATCTTGTGCTCGTACATCGCAATTAGGTTACCTAAAGAGCGAGGGTTGATTTGCTTAACAAGAATTGAGTTCGTAGGGCGGTTACCTTCAAATACTTTGAAAGGTACTAGCTCAGCCACTTCTTCAGCTGTTTTGCCCGCAGCTAGGAATTCAGCTTCTACTGTCTCTTTTGTCTTACCGAAAGCTAGCGCTTCAGTTTGAGCAAAGAAGTTAGACATTAGCTTCTGGTGGTGATCAGATGCTGGGTTGTGGCTGATAGCAGGCGCGATGAAGTCTGATGGGATCAGCTTAGTGCCTTGGTGAATCAGTTGGTAGAACGCGTGCTGGCCGTTTGTACCAGGTTCACCCCAGATGATAGGACCTGTTTGGTACTCTACTGGGTTGCCTTCACGGTCAACAAACTTACCGTTCGATTCCATGTTGCCTTGCTGGAAGTAGGCAGCAAAACGGTGCATGTATTGATCGTAAGGTAGAATTGCTTCTGACTCAGCGCCGTGGAAGTTGTTGTACCAAATACCGATAAGCGCAAGGATTACTGGAATGTTGCTTTCAAACTCAGTTGAAGCAAAGTGGTTATCCATCTCGTGAGCACCTTCTAGTAGCTCAACGAAGTTATCGAAGCCAACAGATAGTGAGATAGAAAGACCGATTGCAGACCATAGTGAGTAACGACCACCAACCCAGTCCCAGAATTCGAACATGTTGTCAGTATCAATACCAAACTCAGCTACTGCTGTTGCGTTTGTTGATAGTGCTGCGAAGTGTTTAGCTACGTGTGCGTTATCACCCGCTTCAGCCAAGAACCAATCACGTGCAGAGTGCGCGTTAGTCATTGTTTCTTGAGTAGTGAATGTTTTAGATGCAACTAGGAATAGCGTTGTTTCTGGGTTTAGAGGCTTAAGTGTCTCAACTATGTGAGTGCCATCTACGTTAGAAACGAAGTGCATGTTTAGACGAGTTTTGTATGGCGTTAAAGCTTCCGTCACCATGTATGGACCAAGGTCCGAACCGCCGATACCGATGTTAACTACATCAGTGATCTCTTTACCTGTGTAACCTTTCCACTCACCAGAAACGATGCGGTGGGTGAACAATTCCATTTTTGCTAGTACTGCATTCACTGCTGGCATGACGTCTTTGCCATCAACCATTACTGGGTTGTCGCTACGGTTACGTAGAGCAGTGTGAAGTACTGAACGACCTTCAGTCTTGTTGATTGCATCACCACCGAACATTGCTTCGATTGCAGACTTAACTTCAGTCTCGTTCGCAAGAGCAAATAGGTGCTGCATAGTTTCAGCATCGATAAGGTTCTTAGAGTAATCCACTAAGATGTCAGAACCGAAACGAGTAGAAAAGCTCTCGAAACGCTTTGCATCTTGAGCAAACAGTTCTTTCATATCCATATCTTGAGCAGACTCAAAATGTGCAGTTAGAGCTTTCCACGCTTGTGTATGCGTTGGGTTGATATTTTTCAACATGGTATCTATCCCGATGTTACTGTAGGTTTTATTCTAAACGTCACCTGGGTGATGAATAGAACCCCCGATTAGGCGAAAGTTTATATTTTTCTGTGATGACCAAACCGCGTCACCACTGAAAGATTCTTTGTAATTTTTTTTCACGACGTATTATGCCGTATATGAAGAGCTGTACCTTGAGATAAATCAGGATTAGATTTCCTGATACAAGAATCGGTACTGACTCTAGCTCTAACATAATTAAATGTGAGCGATACCTGATAAATTCAAGTTCAAAAGATAGCGTTAAACCACTTTTTTTCCAAATACATTATAAAGGATGGCGTATGTGGATTCAGAAGACTATACACCTAAATGCACGAAAGCGTGGATTTCATCTCATTACTGATGAAATTGAACAACAGATACACGATATCAATTCTTTATCTGTTGGTTTATTACATCTTTTTATCCAACATACCTCAGCCAGCCTCACATTAAACGAGAACGCAGACCCTACCGTCCGTACTGATATGGAGTCGCACTTCAATAAGTTTGTTCCCGAGCGAGCGCCCTACTACAGACACACCTATGAAGGCGATGATGACATGCCTGCCCACATTAAAGCATCGACACTTGGCACCAGTGTGACAATACCGATTAGCAACGGTCGTTTAGCTTTAGGAACATGGCAGGGCATTTACTTAGGTGAGCATCGAGATTGTGGTGGCAGTCGTACTGTGATTGCGACTATTCAAGGTGAGTAATCATAATCACCCAAGAGCAATAAGCTCTTAATAATCATAATGATAGTAAACAAAAAAGGGTGACACGATTATGTATCACCCTTTAATAATAAGAAAAATTTAACGGCTAAAGCTTTGCCTAGTTTAGTTTAGTTTAGTTTAGTTTAGATAGGCTTAGAAAGGCTTAGAAAGGCTTAGAAAGGCTGGTTTATCATAACCCTAAAGGTCCCTTCGTCACCACCTCGCGCCAACTCAGCACGTACAACAATGCCTTCCACTTGGAAACGCACCGCGCCACCTAAGCTCCATTTCATGTCCGAGTGCAGTGTTTTAATATCGTACTCATCAGCAACGCGCCCGACTTCGGCAAACGCCACCCATTGCCACCAAGGCAAATCGTAGTAGTTAATCAGTGGGATATCACCCAAAGGTTGCCAGTCAGGAATCACTCGGTATTCAGCAGAGTAATGAACCGCAGAACGTCCGTGGTAGCGACCCCCGGTATAGCCTCGTAATCGATACAAGCCACCCAATCGAGCTTGTTCCGTTTCCGGTGGACGAGCACAATCTTGCCCAGAGCAGTTATCCCAGGTTGGTGTATCAGCAGTATAGAAATCGAGTGCCACGACTTGTTGGTCGAACAGGTCACCTAAAGGGCCTAATGCGAAGTACTGACTGTTTTGGAAGGTCCACTTGAGCCACAAATCATCGTTAGACCAGCTTTCTGCGCCAGTCGTGAATTCAAGGTTAGTATGAGAGCCCGTGGTTGGGTTACGTGTACTGTCACGGTTATCCCAATCCAATGCCAGACTAAAGCCTGTCGCCTCTTCCGTGTTGTTTAAACCTTCTAGCTCACGTGCCGTATAAAAAGGCGTGAAGATAATCGAGCTGACACCCGATTCGACGGGCGAAGCAAAACTCACATCTTTGATTGGCTGAAAAGCCCCTAGCAAGCCATGTTCTGCAACATTGCCCCAAGGTAGCAAATACTTGAATTCAAACTGATAGTTTTGCTCTAGGCCATCGGCAATGGTTTTATCATCAATAGATGAATCGTTATCGCCTTGAGAGCCTATGTAATAAGGATTGTCGTTGAAGCGCGCTTGGTACATCTGAGTACTGAATAAAACATTCTCAGACAAAGCGTAGTTAAAGGCAGATAGAAAACCGACGTAACTGTCTTTGTCTGAATAAAGCGCCATACCAAACAGAGCGGCTTGAGGTTGCCAAACACCCTTTGCGACACCCGCAACCCCAAAGGTATTGCCCAAAGTTTCAGTACTAAAATAGAAAGGGACAAAGGCTGAATCTTTTTCTTCACTCACAGCGGAAGAAGAAAAGCTGACACCGAGTAATGTAATTGCAGACATTAGCCAGTTTCGAGTCGTTCGCTTGAACATAATTTACTTATCAAGATCCATGATTACTTCACATACTCCATCGCAACACGCGAAGTCAGCTTAGTAACTAACTCGTAAGCGATAGTGCCTATATGTTCAGCCACTTCTTCTGAAGGTAAATCTTTACCCCACAGAGTCGCTTCATCGCCGACTTTATCTGCCGCATCTGGGCCTAGATCAACCGTTAGCATGTCCATTGATACTCGTCCTGCGATCGGGGCTTTTCGACCGTTAACGAACACTGGAGTGCCATTAGGTGCAGTACGAGGATAACCATCACCGTAACCAATCGCGATAACACCAACCTTGGTATCACGTTCACTGGTCCAGTTTCCGCCATAACCCACACTTTCACCGGCTTTCACATCGCGAACTGCAATCAGGTGTGAGGTCAGGGTCATCACAGGCAAAAAACCAAGCTCTTGCGCTGATTTATCCACAAACGGAGAGACACCGTAAGAGATGATTCCCGGACGAACCCAATCAAGATGGCTGTCTGGCCAAGCGAGCAAACCCGCCGAGGCAGCAAGTGAACGCTCCCCTTCACAACCTTCGGTAAGAGACAAGAAAAGCTCTGTCTGTTCAACTGTGGTTGCTCTATCCAGTTCATCAGCACAACCGAAGTGGCTCATGTAACGGAGAGGTTTGGCAACATTCGCACATTGATGCAAACGCTCAACAAAGTTTTGATATTGCTCAGGGCGAACACCTAATCGGTGCATGCCACTGTCGACTTTGAGCCATACCACAACGGGTGTTTCCAAATCTGCATTCTCTAGCGCGCTTAATTGCTCTTCACAATGCACCACCGTTTGAATGTTATTGGTCACCAAGATTGGTAAATCACCCGAAGAGTAAAACCCTTCCAGCAACAAAATAGGTTTAACAATGCCACCAGCACGAAGTTGTAGCGCTTCTTCAATACGCGCCACACCAAAAGCATCAGAGCTTTTTGAGTGCTTGGCGATATGCAGTAAGCCGTGTCCGTAGCCATTGGCTTTCACAACAGACATGACCTTGCACTGAGGAGCCTTCGACTTTATCTGGTTCAGGTTATGTTCGAGCGCGTTTAAGTCAATGCTCGCCGTCGCCGCTTTCATGTAAGTCATTAGCGATTACTCATCATCAAATGCAGGGCCTGCATAGTTATCAAATCGGGAGTGTTGGCCTTGGAACGTAAGACGAACCGAACCGATCGGACCGTTACGTTGCTTACCAAGGATTATCTCAGCGATGCCTTTCAATGAACTATCTGGGTTATAAACCTCATCACGATAGATGAACATGATCAAATCGGCATCTTGCTCAATCGAACCTGATTCACGTAAGTCCGAGTTTACTGGGCGCTTATCAGCACGTTGCTCTAGGGAACGGTTAAGCTGAGAAAGTGCTACGACCGGAACGTTGAGCTCTTTTGCTAGCGCTTTCAATGAGCGAGAAATCTCGGCGATTTCAAGAGTACGGTTATCAGATAACGAAGGTACACGCATTAATTGAAGGTAATCTATCATGATCATAGAGATACCGTCGTGTTCACGAGCGATACGTCGAGCACGAGAACGTACTTCTGTTGGCGTTAGACCCGAGCTATCATCGATATACATATTCTTCTTATCCATCAGAATACCCATACTCGACGAGATACGAGCCCAATCTTCATCGTCTAACTGACCAGTACGAATCTTGGTTTGGTCTACGCGAGAAAGTGACGCAAGCATACGCATCATCAACTGTTCGGCTGGCATCTCTAGCGAGAAGATTAAAACCGGTTTGTCTTGCTTCATCGCTGCGTTTTCACACAAGTTCATCGCAAACGTGGTTTTACCCATCGATGGACGAGCAGCAACAATAATTAAGTCAGAGCCTTGTAGACCTGCTGTTTTCTTGTTGAGGTCGTTGAAGCCAGTATCGACACCTGTCACACCATCTTGCGGCGTTTTGTACAGGATCTCGATACGCTCTAGTGTTTTCTCTAGAATGCTATCAACGTTTTGTGGACCTTCGTTTTCACTTGCACGGCCTTCGGCAATCGCGAAGACTTTACTCTCAGCCAGATCAACAAGTTCTTCCGATGTACGACCTTGAGGATCATAACCAGAATCAGCGATCTCATTCGCAACACCAATCAGACTACGTACCAACGCACGTTGTGCCACGATATCCGCGTAAGCGTTAATGTTCGCCGCACTTGGGGTATTTTTAGCTAGGTCAGCAAGGTAAGCAAAGCCACCCACTTCTTCAAGTTGCTCACGCAGCTCTAGATGTTCAGAGAGTGTAATAAGATCCAAAGGAGAACTTTCTTCAAGGATATCTTTTACCGCTTCAAAGATCAGACGGTGAGGACGACTATAAAAGTCTTTGGCCACAACCTTTTCGGCAACTGTATCCCAGCGTTCGTTATCCAATAACAAACCGCCAATAACAGATTGCTCAGCTTCTAATGAATGTGGCGGGACCTTGATGGCGTCCACCTGATCGTTGGCTGATTTCTGACTTTTGGTATCCACTATGACTACACTCAATAACTAATAATGATCGTTCATTATACCCAAGAACATCCATTTGTAATCCGATCCTATGAGTTTGTTTTATTCTTCAGAAAGAATTTACTTATTGCTGACGGAATTAACCAAGGGTAGCATTACGATCCTTCCATTCATTCACTGTATAACTGGGGTATGCGTGTCCAAATTATTGGCTCTGAGCACTGGTCTTCTGAGCTCTAGTCTTCTAAGCATCGGTCTCCTGAGCACTCCGTTGGCCTTAGCTGATGATACTAAAGCCTCTGTTGATGCTAATACCTCTGTTGATTCTATTCTCGACTCTATAGTAGTACCAGAAACTACAGCTGAGCCGATCGTCGTTGCACCGACACCTGAAGAAAAAGAGTTGGATATCGCACCAAGTGATACGGCTGATACAGAGCTGCCTAACCCACTAAAGACTGAGGTCGAATTTGGATATCAGTCGCATACTGGTAATTCGGATTCACGATCGCTTAACGCACGCCTGAACGGTGAGTATACCGCTGGTCGTCATAGAACCAGTGGCGAATGGAAATACTACAATCTCTATAAAGATGGTGAGGAAGATAAAAGGCAATCGACTTACTCGGCTCAGAGTGACTACAAGTTAAGTCCTAAAACCTACCTTTACGGCAGCTTCAAAGGTGTTGATTCACGATACAGTGCTTACTTTAAGGACTATACCGTTTCGAGTGGTCTGGGTTATCAGTTTTCGAATACCGAAGAGTTTGTTTTGGAAGTGGAAGTCGGGCCGGGTTTTCGTTATCAAGAACCGAATCTCGATGAACTAGACGACGATGACATCATCTTTCCTGAAATTGTTGAAGAAGCGATTTTCCGTGGCAATGTGAATACATCATGGCAGGTGTTGAAGAACTTGCAGTTTAAAGCGGACGTGACGTTAGTGTCTGGTCACAGCAACCTTAAGTTTGATACCGAATTAGAAGCCATCAATGATATCACTGACAATATCGCGCTGAAGATCGCTCACTCTCGTCAATACCACGACAAAGTTCCTGAAGGATTAAGCAAAGAAGACTCTGTGCTGTCGATTAACCTACTCTTTCAATTCTAATTCCATGGCTGGTTGTTCAGCCATCAGAGCTTTTGGATCATAGTAGGCTTTTAACCTAATGTAACCCTCTCTTACCTTTTCCTATATTCCAGACATAAAAAAACACCAGCCGAAGCTGGTGTTTAAAACTTTCAAAAGAAAGAATTCGTCTTGGTACTGAAATTACTCAGCTGCAACGATAGCGATTTTCGCAGTAGCAAAAACTTCAGAGTGAAGTTGGATGCTTACTTCGAATTCGCCGATGTTACGTAGAGCGCCTTCAGGTAGGCGTACTTCGCTCTTAGCTACTGCAACACCTGCCGCTGTAATAGCGTCAGCGATGTCACGAGTACCGATAGAACCGAATAGTTTACCTTCGTCACCAGCTTTAGAAGCGATTGTAACGCCTTCTAGAGTGTTAACGCTCTCTGCACGAGCTTCAGCAGCAGCTAGTTGCTCAGCAACTTTAGCTTCTAGTTCAGCACGACGAGTTTCGAACATAGCAACGTTGTCTTTAGTTGCCATAACTGCTTTACCCTGTGGGATAAGGAAGTTACGAGCGTAACCAGATTTAACGTTTACTTGGTCGCCAAGGCCACCTAGGTTACCGATCTTATCAAGTAGAATAACTTGCATTATCTTAGTCCTCTTAAACTATTATTAACTATTACCGATTACTGATGCTTGTCAGTGTACGGTAGTAGAGCTAGGTAACGAGAACGCTTGATAGCGCGAGCTAGTTGACGCTGGTACTTAGCGCTTGTACCAGTGATACGGCTAGGTACGATTTTACCAGCTTCAGTGATGTAGTTTTTAAGAGTTGCTACGTCTTTGTAGTCAATCTCTTGTACGCCTTCTGCAGTGAAACGGCAGAATTTACGACGACGGAAGAAACGAGCCATGGGCTATCTCCTGATCTTAAATTTAGTAAAGCGGTCTTTCACAATTATCGAAATAACTATCAATGACCTTAAACAAGTTGAGAATTTTTTAAGGCATTAAGCCAAAAAAGAATTACTCAGCAGCTGCTTCTGGTTTAGCTTCTGTACGCTCTTCGCGACGAGGAGCACGCTCTGCACGCTCTTCTTTTTGCTTAAGCATAATAGATTGCTCAGTCACAGCGCCTTTAGTGCGCATGATCATGTTACGTAGAACTGCATCGTTGAAACGGAAAGCAGTTTCTAGCTCGTCAATCACTTCTTGACCAGCTTCAACGTTCATAAGAACGTAGTGAGCTTTGTGAAGCTTGTTGATTGGGTAAGCCATTTGACGACGACCCCAGTCTTCTAGACGGTGGATAGTACCGCCAGCTTCAGTGATAGAACCAGTGTAACGCTCGATCATGCCAGCAACTTGCTCGCTTTGATCAGGGTGAACCATGAATACGATTTCGTAATGACGCATTTGGTTGCTCCTTACGGATTATTAGCTTCCACGAGTGGCCCGGTCGTCCAGAGGAAGCAAGGAACTAAAGATAAATGACCGAGTTTTAAGGACGGCAAATGTTATAGAAAGAACCCGGTATTGGCAAGCGCTATTTGGTGAATAATGAAACAGTTTTTCTGTCGCCATCTAGCCATCCGACAAACCGATGGATTTTGCTATAACAGCCTAAAAAGAAACGCCCACCAGCAAGTGGTGAGCGCTAATAAATTCATAGACTTAAAGCAGCGTTAACGCATTACTGAGCTAAACGCTGTCTTACCGCTTCGAACAGGCAAATACCCGACGCCACAGAAACATTTAAGCTCGATACGCTACCTGCCATTGGAATCTTAATCAGATCATCGCAAGTTTCACGAGTTAAACGACGCATACCGTCACCTTCGGCTCCCATCACAACTGCAAGTGGGCCTGTTAGTTTCGCTTGGTAGATATCATGCGTTGCTTCGCCGGCTGTACCTACGAACCATACGCCTTGTTCTTGCAATGCACGCATAGTACGAGCAAGGTTAGTTACACGTACTAGAGGAACCGTTTCAGCCGCACCACACGCTACCTTGCTAACCGTTGCCGTTAAAGGCGAAGAACGGTCTTTCGGTACGATAACCGCAGCAACACCCGCCGCATCTGCGTTACGCAGACAAGCGCCTAGGTTGTGCGGATCTGTTACACCATCTAGAACCAACAGTAACGGTTGTTCGTGCTGCGCTAGGATGTCGTCTAGGTGAGTTTCATTAAGCTGCTTAGCAGGTTTCACCTTAGCGATAATGCCTTGGTGATTCGCGCCTTGTGATTTTTCATCAAGCGGCTTACGACCCATCTGTTGAATCGACACACCAAACTGCTGCAGTTGGTTCAGTAATGGAAGAAGACGCTCGTCTTGGCGGCCCTTCAATACATAAGCTTCGATAAAGCGCGCAGGATCTTTTTCTAGTACGGCTTTCACCGCGTGAATACCGTAAATAAATTCGTTACTCATTGTCTCAAATTACTCTTATTGCTCAGAGATGAACGACATCAAACCCGATGCATCCATCTCTGTATTGTTTATTTCGAGAGCATGCATCTTCCGCCTGATACTCTCGCATTTAATCAGTTAAAGGCTAACCCTTGTAACCCAAAAAGCTTTAAGACTTGTCAGCCTTTGGCTTACGGCTTGCTGTACGCTTTTTCTTAGCTCGCGCCTTAGCCGCACCGGTTTTATTCGACGACTTTTTCTTAGCTGAACTTTCGCTACTGCCATCTGGTCGCTTAGTGGGTTCAACTAAAGGTTTCGCAGAAACGCCTGGCTGATTGCTCTTCACCGCTGAACGCTTCTTACTTTTCGCCTTTTTCATCGCTTCTGCAGCACGCTTCTTGGCTGTTTTACCTTTGCCGCGTGGCTGACGATCGGTGTCTTCTAGATCGAAGTCGATTTGACGAGTTTCTAAATTAACGGCAGAAACTTTCACTTTAACCGAATCACCCAAGCGATAGATATTACCTGAGCTTTCACCGACTAAACGCTGACCAACAGCATCGAATTGGTAGTAATCATTCGCTAGCGCTGAGATATGTACTAATCCATCGATGTGCAGTTCAGTTAGACGCACGAAGAAACCGAAGCCAGTCACGTTGGCAATCACGCCATCCATCACTTCACCGACATGGTCTTGCATGTATTCACACTTCAACCAGTCGTTTACTTCACGCGTTGCGTCATCAGCACGACGCTCAGTCATTGAACACTGCTCACCGTAGAAGTCCATATCATCGAACGTGTAGTGGTAACCACCGGTAGGCGTCCAACGTTCGCTGTTACGACCGCCTTCTTTCGCAATAAGGTACTTAATCGCACGGTGCAATAGCAAGTCAGGGTAACGACGAATCGGCGAGGTAAAGTGAGCATAGCGTTTAAGGGCTAAGCCAAAGTGACCCGCGTTATCCGCGTTGTAGACCGCTTGCTTCATTGAACGAAGTAGCATGGTTTGGATTAACTCACGGTCTTCACGTTCGTTAATCTGTTGCATCAGTTGTGCATAGTCTACTGGTGATGGTGACAGACCACCTTCCAGCGTTAAACCTAATTCACTTAAGAAGCTCTTGAAGCCCATTAAGCGCTCTTCGCCCGGAGTTTCGTGAACACGGTACAGAGCAGGCTCTTTCGCTTTCTCTACGTAAGATGCCGATGCGATGTTCGCAAGAATCATACACTCTTCGATGATCTTGTGTGCATCGTTACGAATTACCGGTTCAATACGGTCGATCTTACGATCCGCATTGAAGATAAATTTGGTTTCTACCGTTTCAAACTCAATAGCACCACGCTCATCACGCGTTTTCTTGAGAACTTTGTACATCTTGTGCAGTTCTTCAAGATGCGGTACTTCTGGCTCGTAACGCTCACGAAGCTCTTCATTGCCATCTAAGATCGCCCCTACTTTGTTATAAGTAAGACGAGCATGAGAGTTCATTACTGCTTCGTAGTGCTTGTAACCCGACAGTTTGCCTTTGTCTGAGATAGTCATCTCACACACCATACATAAACGGTCTACTTGAGGGTTCAATGAACACAAACCATTTGAAAGCACTTCTGGCAGCATTGGCACGACTTGTGACGGGAAGTATACCGAGTTACCACGGTTAATCGCTTCTTTGTCTAGCGCTGTATCTGGGCGAACGTAGTAACTTACGTCAGCAATCGCTACCCATAGACGCCAGCCGCCGCCTTTCTTCGCTTCACAGTAAACCGCATCATCGAAGTCACGCGCATCTTCACCATCAATGGTAACCAATGGCAGTTTACGCAGGTCTACACGTCCTTCTTTTGCTTCTTCAGGAACATGCTCACCTAGGTTTTCGATTTGCTTATCTACCGCTTCAGGCCACTCTTGTGGGATCTGGTGAGTACGGATCGCAATCTGCGTTTCCATACCCGGCGCCATGTTTTCACCAAGAACTTCGGTTACTTTCCCCATCATGTTACGAGAACGACCACCGCGATCCGTAATTTCAATCACAACCACATTACCCATTCGAGCACCGCCTTTATGCTCAGTAGGGATCTGGATGTCGTGACTAATACGCGAATCATCAGCAACAACGTAAGAATGGCCGTACTCTAGGAAGAAGCGACCAACAAGTGGCGTTTTACGCTCTTCAAGCACACGAACCAAGCGACCTTCACGACGACCACGCTTACTGTTGTCAGTAGGCTGAACCAATACGTAATCACCGTGCATGATGGTTTTCATCTGATGATGCGGCAGCACGATATCATTGTCTTTACCTACACTGCCGTCTGGGCGAACCCAACCATGACCGTCTTTATGACCAATCACATAGCCTTTGATCAGTTCCATCTTCTCTGGCAATGCGTAGCACTGACGACGAGTAAAGATAAGCTGTCCATCACGCTCCATTGCACGTAAACGACGACGCAGCCCTTCATATTGTTCCTCTCCAGCAAGACCCAAAGCTTCGAATAGATCGTTGCGGTTCATCGGAATATTCGCGTCTGTTAGAAACGAAATAATGAACTCTCGGCTTGGTACTGGGTTATCGTAATTTTTCGACTCTCGGTCGGCAAAAGGATCAACAGTGGTTGTCGCTGTCGTATTTTCTGACGTTGGTGTGTTTTTTGACATAGGCGGGCCTGCTTAAGCAAGGAAGGTATATACCCCTAGTATATCTGATGCTAGGGGTAAGCTACAGATATGCTTTAGAAAACACTCAAATAACCTCAGATTGATACATATCTTCACTTTGTGAAACATCGCTTCATAGACGTGGACTATCATCAAAATTTCAAGCAAACGATAAAACAAACGTTTGCGCCATGAATGAAATACACTATTATCCACGCACTTTACCAACTCCTGTTCTGAGTATGATATGAAACTAAAACGCACTTTATTGGCTTCAGCTATGGCGAGCCTAGCGCTGTTCCCATTCGCAAGTTCGGCAATGGAAAAAGCGGACCTGATGATTACCGATGCGATGGTTCTGACAATGAACCAAGACAAAACGGTTTATGAAAGCGGTACTGTTGTCGTCAAAGACAACAAAATCATTGCGGTTGGAGATGCTTCACTAGAGAAACAGTACCAAGCTAAGCAAGTGTTAGACGTTGATGGCGATATCGTTATGCCAGGTCTCATCAATACCCATACTCATGTATCAATGACAGTTTTCCGTTCGTTGGCCGATGACGTGCCAGATCGCCTGCACCGCTACATCTTCCCACTAGAGAAGAAGCTAGTATCGCGAGACATGGTACGCATTGGTGCGAACCTGGGTAACGTTGAAATGGTGAAAGGCGGTGTGACGACTTACGCCGACATGTACTACTTCGAAGATGAAGTCGCAAAAACCGTCGATAAAATCGGTATGCGTGCCATCCTAGGTGAAACGGTGATTAAGTTCCCTGTAGCCGATGCGGCTAACGCCGAAGAAGGCATTAAGTACGCGTTGAACTTCATTGAAGAATACAAAGATCACCCGCGAATCACACCTGCGTTTGCCCCGCATGCGCCTTACACCAACACCACAGAGATCCTTCAAAAAATATCTAAACTATCCCTAGAGTTAGATGTGCCTGTGATGATCCACCTTGCAGAATCACACCGTGAAGTAGAGAAGATCGCCGAGCGCTCAGAAGGCTTATCGCCGGTTCAATACATGGATAGCATTGGCGCACTCAACAAGAACTTGGTGGGTGCACACATGATCCTAGTTGACGATCATGATATCGAACTAGTGAAGAAATCGGATATGGGTGTGGCTCATAACATGAGTGCTAACATCAAGTCAGCAAAAGGTGTATCACCTGCGCTTAAGATGTATGACGAGAACGTGCGTATCGGTTTAGGTACTGATGGCCCAATGTCCGGTAACACACTGAGCACCATTGATGAGTTCAACCAAGTCGCTAAGGTTCACAAGCTAGTTAACAAAGATCGTTCTGCGATGCCACCGATCAAAGTGATCGACATGGCGACCATGGGCGCAGCAAAAGCGCTGCACATGGAAGATAAGATCGGCTCTCTTGAAGCAGGCAAACTGGCTGACATCATAGTGATCGATACTAAGGCGCCAAATATGGTTCCGGTCTACAACCCATACTCAGCAATGGTGTACTCAGCTAACTCAGGCAATGTTCGTCATTCCATCGTTGATGGCAAGATCATCATGCAAGATCGCGACATGCTAACGGTAGACGAAGATAAGATCCGCCAAGAAGCACTCGATTTCACTAAGGTTGTTCGTGAAACGGTGATTGAGTCTGGTGAGGTGGTTCAATAACGCTACCGAATTAGATAAACGGTTTTCCGTTCAGATCAAAAAAGGCCTCGCTGATGAATCTCAGCGAGGCCTTTTTAATACGAGTTTTTTAGATGATTAACGAGTGCAGTCATTAATCATCATTGCTCATTCAATAATCTGTCTTACCAGAACACGTCTCGACGCTTTGCTCGAGCAATAATATTGTCTGGCATTCTCTGTTCCAGACCGCTACGAAGCACAGTAATACGTCTGTGTTGTCTTTGGTCTGCGGTTACCGAGTTATACAACCAACGGTAAGCATCTTCATAATCCAATGGGCTACCGTAGTCACGTAACAAGAGTTCCGCTAAGTGGATACTCGCACTTAAGTTACCCATCGAGGCCGCTTCACGTAGATACGGAATCGCACGCTCTTGATCTTGTTGTACCAAAGTACCACGAGAGTAATAACGACCTAACTGCTCTAATGCAGCGGGTAAACCTTGATGTGCCGCGTTTTCCATATAGTAAAGGCCAAGCTCTACATCTTGTGGAACACACACACCCCAAGCCAACATATCACCGTATAAAAACTCATAAGAAGGCAAGCTAATACGCGTTGCACGAGCAACGATATCTTCAACTAACTGGCACTTATCAGCTTTCACTCGTTCTAGATGTTGATTATTTTCGATTAAATTAATCAGTTCAGCTTCTGTATATATTGGAACGGGCTCTCCCACATCAGCCAAATTTGCATGACTCAAGGGTGAGCTCAGCGCCATTATTAATGAAGCTGCCACAATTCGTAGCTTCATACCTGCACTCTATTATCTGTCGCTAAAGTTATCTATTGAGGGGTGCAGAGGATTTCTACACGCACAAAACAGGGTGAACTTCACTTTCCATGATATCTGTATCGGCAATAACCCCGACGGCTTTAGACAAAACTTGCCGCTAATGGGCAATATTTTGCCTGATGACGCTTAAAAGATCACCATCAAAGAGTGAACGGCTAAATTGCAGGTATTAAAAAGCCGACTTAATAAAGTCGGCTTTTAGAAAACTATTTTATTATCAAAGCACTGTTCGTGCCTGGTAATCACTCAGCGGGCATTATGCGCCGTATGGGTGAACCTTGATGATAGTTTCGTTACGATCTGGGCCAGTTGATACGATATCAATTGGAACGCCAGTTAAGTCTTCGATACGCTTGATGTAATCTAGAGCAGCTTGTGGAAGCGCGTCGATAGATTTAGCACCAAATGTGTTTTCAGACCAACCAGGCATTGTTTCGTAGATTGGCGTCGCTTCTTCGAATGACTCAGCAGCCATTGGAGAAACTTCTAGGATAGAACCATCTTTCATCTTGTAACCAGTACAGATTTTTAGTTCTTCTAGGCCATCTAGAACGTCTAGTTTAGTTAGACACATACCAGATAGAGAGTTGATTTGGATTGCACGACGCATAGCAACAGCATCGAACCAACCAGTACGACGTAGACGACCAGTTGTTGCGCCAAACTCGTGGCCAACATCGCCTAGGTGTTTACCAACTGGGTCTTGCTTCTCAAGGCCATCGTATAGCTCAGTTGGGAATGGACCTGAACCAACACGAGTACAGTAAGCCTTAGTAATACCAAGGATGTAACCGATGTGACGAGGACCGAAACCAGAACCTGCAGCAACACCACCAGCAGTCGTGTTAGAAGACGTTACGTATGGGTAAGTACCGTGGTCGATATCTAGTAGCGTACCTTGAGCACCTTCGAACATGATCTTGTCGCCGCGCTTACGTGCTGCGTCTAGTTCGTCAGTTACGTCGATAACCATCGCAGTTAACATGTCTGCGTAGCTCATCGCTTGCTCAAGAACTTCTTCGTAGCTTACTGTTTCAGCTTTGTAGAAGTGCTCTAGTTGGAAGTTGTGGAATTCCATAACTTCTTTTAGCTTCTCAGCAAATGCTTCTTTATCGAAAAGGTCGCCAACGCGTAGACCACGACGAGCAACTTTATCTTCGTAAGCAGGACCGATACCACGACCCGTTGTACCGATAGCTTTAGCGCCACGAGCGATTTCACGCGCGTTGTCGATTGCAATGTGGTACGGAAGAATTAGAGGACAAGCTTCAGAGATGAAAAGACGTTCACGTACTGGAATACCGCGATCTTCAAGAGGCTTCATTTCTTTTAGAAGTGCGTCAGGCGATAATACTACACCGTTACCAATAACACATTTAACGTTATTACGTAGGATGCCTGATGGAATTAAGTGAAGAACGGTTTTTTCACCGTCAATTACAAGTGTGTGACCTGCATTGTGACCGCCTTGGTAGCGAACCACGTATTTTGCATCTTCAGTTAAAAGGTCAACGATTTTACCTTTACCTTCATCACCCCATTGGGTGCCTAGAACGACTACGTTATTTCCCATCTTTCCAATTTCTGTTGCTAATTAAAAATGGATTCTAGCACTGAATCACACTTCTTGCAGTCACTTTTTGTTCATAAACGTTAACGCTGTACAAAAATAAACCAGCCATAACTGGGGGCAGATGTATAAAGATACTGATATCATTGCTTTTTTACAGACAAAAGGCAGAACCATGTCTCAATCAATTTGGCTCGCTATTGGGCTCGTACTTATTGTTGAAGGGCTTGGCCCCTTGATTGCACCCAATGGCTGGAGAAACATGGTCGCACAACTGAGCGAGCAACCAGACACGCAACTGCGCCGCATTGGAGGCTGTCTTGTGGTGGCTGGAGCGGTTATCGCTTTCATGACCTACCGCTAGTTTCTATAAGTAGAACGCTGTTGAGCGCCTTCCCTCGCCCTCAATAGTGAATCCGCAAGCATGTCTCCTCCTGAAATAAGTCATAGAAAACAAAAAGGCTCCCACAATGGGAGCCTTTTAAGTTTTAACGTATTTTGCTTATTGAGCTAAGCATTCGCTAACGCATCAGCTTATTTTGCTGGAGCGCCGCTTGCTTGATTCATGTATTGGAAGAAGTCAGTCTTCGGATCCAGTACTAGAATGTCGCTCTTATCGCTAAATGATGTCTCATAAGCTTGCAGTGAACGCATGAAGCCGTAGAACTCAGGATCTTTGCTGAACGCATCAGAGTAGATCTTCGCTGCTTCTGCATCCGCATCACCACGAGTGATTCGAGCTGTACGGTCAGCTTCAGCAAGAACTGTTGCCACTTCTAGCTCAGCTTGAGCACGGATAACTTCCGCTTTCTCACGACCTTGAGAACGGTGTCTACGAGCAACCGACTCACGTTCTGCACGCATACGACGGTAGATAGATTCACTGATTTCGTCAGGAAGGTTAATCTTCTTCATACGGAAATCAACAACTTCAACCCCTAAATCAGCCATAGCACTTTCTGCCGTTCCAGACAAAACGTTTTCCATGATCTTATCGCGTTCGCCATCAACTTCTAGTGCTTCTGCAGCCGCTACCGTTGTGACGACTTCGCTATCAGCAGAGTCTGGCAGGATGTCCTTATTACGAGGACCTGACACGATCTGCTTAATTTCACGAGAACCAATTTCAGAACGAAGAACATCTGTCACTTTACGCTCAAGAAGTGCTTCTGCCGTCATGATATTACCGCCGCCAGTACTCAGGTAAAAACGTCCAAAATCAGCAATACGCCATTTTGCGTAAGTATCAATTAGAACGTCTTTTTTCTCTGATGTTACGAAACGGTCAGAACGGCCATCCATAGTTTGAATACGAGCATCAAGTACTTTTACGCGATCAAACATAGGCAGTTTAAAGTGCAGGCCTGGTTCATAGATTCGTGATACGCCGTTGTCATCGAGAACTCGACCAAAACGAATTACCATGCCACGTTCGCCTTCTTGAATCACAAATAGTGACATCAATAGAAGGGCAATCGTCACAACTAATACAGGGATCATTAATTTACGCATTATTAGTATCTCCCTTGGCGTGAACTGTCTGAACGAGTTTGAGTGCTAGGCTTAGGATCCGCTTGAGTTTCTAACTCAATTTGATCGTAAGTTGATGATGCTTTTGCAGGGCGAGTGCCCGACTGAGAACCACCTTGTGCGCCTAGCTTATCAATTGGTAGGTATAGCAAGTTACCGCTTGATTCAGAATCAATCAGGACTTTCGATGTGCTTGAGTACACTTTTTCCATTGTATCTAGATACATACGGTTACGTGTTACTTCAGGAGCAGCTTGGTATTCAGGTAGCAGTTTCTCAAACTGAGCTACTTGACCTAGAGCACCATTAACTGTGCGCTCTGAGTAACCTACCGCTTCTTTCTTCAAACGCTCAGCTCGACCTGTTGCTTTTGGAAGAATGTCATTTCGGTAAGCTTCAGCTTCACGTTCAAAACGCTCTTCATCCTCACGAGCAGCGATAGCATCATCAAATGCATCTTTTACTTGCTCAGGTGGACGTGCTGACTGGAAGTTCACATCAACAATCAGAATACCCATGTCGTAGCTATCAATAATACGGTTCAACGTTTCTTGAGTGCTTTGACGAATCTGCTGACGACCACTTGTCAGGATACTATCCATTAGTGAGTCACCAATTACCGCACGAAGCGCAGAATCGGTTGCTTGGCGTAAACTGTCGTCTGCATTCGTTACACGATACAAGTACTTGTATGGGTCAGAAACACGGTATTGAACACCCATTTCAACGGTCACAACGTTTTCATCTTTCGTTAGCATCGTGCCAGCAGCACGTAGAGAACGGATCGCTTGAACGTTTACTAGTTGCTCATCTTTGATTTCATCGATGAAGCGTGGGTGCCAGTTAAGACCAGGTTCTTCGATACGGTCGAACTGACCCAGTCGAAGTACTACTGCTCTTTCTGCTTCGCCAACGGTGTAGAAACCAGCGAAGAACCAGATAGCAATAGCAATAACGGCAATGACACCAAAGCCAATTGCACCGCCACCACCAATAGATGGCCCGTTACCGTTGCCACCCTTTTTACCAAACTTGCCACCTAACTTTTGACTTAGTTTACTAAACACTTCGTCTAGATCTGGCGGTCCTTGATCTCGGCCGCCGCGATTATTTTTATTACCCCAAGGGTCATTATCGCGGCCGTTATTATCGCCGTTGTTGTTATTTCCAGGCTCATTCCACGCCATTAGAAAGCTCCATCATTTGATATGACGTTATACTGTAGCAGTCTCTTTGGTAACGATAAAGTCACCTAAGAGCGCCCCTTCTCTTTTTTCAAGTTTAGACCAATCTATTTGTTGCATTCGGATATCTATCAACAAGTTACCATTTTCATCATACTCTTCCTGTTGAATACATTTCATCTCGAAGAATAAGCTGCGAATACGGCCCTGATGTTGATGTGGAATACACAACCGGAATTGAACCATCTGGCTAGCTAAACGCTCAGTTAAAGCTTCAAACAGTAGCTCAATACCTTCTCCTTCCATTGCAGAAACCCAAACAGCGCGAGGTGCGCCCTCTTCGTCTCTTTCAATTCGAGGTTTTTGGTCTTCCATGCAGTCAATTTTGTTCATGACTACAAGGGTTGGCACTTCATGAGCATCGATTTCTTCTAATACTTCATGAACAGCCTGAATGTTCTCACGAAAACGGTCATCACTGGCATCAACAACATGTAACAAAATGTCAGCTTCCTGCGTCTCTTGTAATGTTGCCTTGAACGCAGCGACCAAGTCGTGTGGTAGATGACGGATAAAACCTACGGTATCTGCGAGAATTGCAGGCCCGACATCTGCCAAATCAATCTTACGTAGTGTTGGGTCTAGGGTTGCAAACAGTTGGTCTGCCGCATAAACACCAGCACTTGTGATGCGATTGAAAAGTGTTGATTTCCCTGCGTTGGTATAACCAACCAAAGAAATTGTTGGGATTTCAGCTCGATTACGAGCACGTCGTCCTTGTTCACGCTGTTTAGCAACTTTCGCTAAACGACGTAGTATTGCCTTTATACGGTCACGCAACAAACGGCGATCGGTTTCCAGTTGAGTTTCACCTGGACCACGAAGACCAATACCACCTTTCTGCCTTTCAAGGTGAGTCCAACCACGAATCAATCGAGTAGAGATATGACGAAGCTGAGCGAGCTCAACTTGTAGCTTACCTTCATGAGTTCGCGCACGTTGTGCAAAGATATCTAAGATCAAACCCGTGCGATCAATCACACGACATTTACACAATTGCTCGAGATTTCGCTCTTGGGCAGGAGAGAGGGAGTGGTTAAAAATCACAATTTCAGCACCGGTTAGCTGAACAGCTTGTGCGATTTCTAGGGCTTTACCTTCTCCAACGTAGTATTTAGGGAGTGGGGATTGTCGGCTACCAGTAATCACTTGTAGCGTTTCTACCCCCGCTGAGGAGACCAGCATTTCACATTCGCTTAGATCTTCCCATTCTCCCTCTTGCGTGAAGTTGATATGAACAAGTACGGCTCGCTCGCCGGATTCATAACGGTCAAACAAGCAACCAACTCCTTATTACAGCGCAAGCTGTATCAATTGAACGATTAATCTTCAGTCTTCTCTGGACGATCAGATGGCGTGCGTTGCTCGCCGCTGTGGTGACTAACTGCGCGAGCAGGTACCACAGTAGAAATCGCATGCTTGTAAACCATTTGGTTTACTGTGTTCTTCAATAAGATCACGAATTGATCGAAAGACTCGATCTGACCTTGCAGCTTAATGCCGTTAACAAGATAGATAGAGACTGGAATGCGCTCACGACGGAGTGCATTTAGGAATGGGTCTTGTAGCGATTGCCCCTTAGCCATTTTATTTTCCTTATTTGTATTTTGTTGTAATTATTTAGCTAGTGGTGCACAAAAAGGTGCGGCCTTTGCATCTGAGCTAAATGAATAAAAAAACTCCGTTGTTATTGAAAGGCTGTGATTTTTTAAAAGCCTCAATAACGGATCCTTTCCAGAGTATATTCACGCAAAAGCGATCACATTATACACAGCAATACTAATCAGATGCTATTGCATCTGAAAGAGTTTCTAACGCTTGATCAATGTTTTCGCTATCTAACCAAGTTAAATCATCCCAACTGCGCAACCAGGTGATTTGTCGCTTGGCCAACTGACGGGTTGCACAGACACCACGGAAAACCGCTTCGTCTAAATCACAATTACCGTCTAAATAATCCCACATCTGCCTATAACCAACGCATCGGATCGATGGCAGTTCAGGGTGAAGATCTTCTCTGGCGTACAACGCCTTCATTTCATCTTCAAATCCCGCTTCTATCATCTTCTCGAAACGCAGCTCAATGCGGCGATGGAGTTCAGTCCTTTCCTTGGGAGCTATTGCAAATTGTTTTACACGAAATGGCAGGCTATCGCCTTTCGTTTGAGTTAGCTCTGTTAATGTTTTACCCGAAATTCGGTAAACTTCCAATGCCCTTGAAAGCCTTTGTGGATCATTTGGGTGTATTCTTTCAGCGGATACGGGATCTATCTCTCTTAATTGATCGTGCAATGCCTGCCAACCTTGTTCGATAGATTCCGCTTCAATCTGCTTACGAATCTCTTGATCCGCGGCTGGTAATGGCGATAAACCTTCCAACAATGCTTTGTAGTACAGCATTGTGCCGCCAACAAGTAACGGGATTTTGCCTTCCGCTACAATCTTATTCATTTCATTGATCGCATCACGACGAAAATCTGCCGCAGAATACGCTTCGCTTGGATCCAAAATATCAATCAAGCGATGAGGCGCGAGCGCAAGCTCTTCCGCATCCGGTTTAGCGGTACCAATATCCATGTCTTTGTAGATCAATGCCGAATCGACACTGATGATCTCTACAGGGTATTTCTGACGTAAGCGGATAGCTAAATCTGTTTTTCCCGACGCCGTTGGGCCCATTAAAAACAACGCTAAAGGTAATTTTTCAGTCATGATATTTTGTATTTGCTTCTCTGTTTTAGCGCTTTTTAGCAAAGGGCTTTGTGTCGCGACGTATTCAGCTAAAAAGACAAAGGTCGTCGCGAAAAAATTAAACCGTAAACGCGGCTATAGTCGCTGAAAAGTCGATAGGATTAACAAACTCTGGATCATCTAATGGAAGTAGACCATGCCAAAGTTGTTCTAGTTCCCCAACTAGTTGAACCGCTTCAGATAAAGTGTAGTCGCTTTTTACTTGTGCCGTTTGAATCCCGATCCAGTTGACCAATGATGGCAATAGGTCGTTAGAAACATTAGCCGAGTGATTATCAACAATCTGAGCGTTTAATGAAGCCGCGTAAGATAACAGATCTGGGATCAAAATTTGTAAGTTTTGCTGCCTTAAAGGAGAAGGCACGCCCATCACCATTACCGCCTCGCTGTTTCGCGCCTTAAGCTCAATCCCCAGTAATGCTAGAGTTTGGCTCAGTGCCTTAGCAACTTCGACAAGTTCACTACCCAGCTTAATCGATAAGGGCACCAATAGTGGCTGGCTTTTTAACGCGCCACCTCGAGTATCAAGCTGACCAACAACACGTAATAACTCAGCCTTAGCCAAGGAAACCAACACACTGCCGTTCTTATTACCCATCACCAGATATTGACGTTCCACAATCGAGACCGCTTTACCCAAGTCCGTTACAGGTGCTCTTGGCTTCAAGTTAACGGGATTCTGTTGAGCAGGCTTAGCTTCTTTGTCTATGTTATCTCTGGTTTTGACTGGTGCCACACGCTCTTGAGAAGATGAAGGCTGCACAACTTGATCATCAAAATCAGGCGTTTTCAGAAGCTCTTTGTAGGCTCTCACTTCTCGCTTAGAGGGCGCGGGTTCACCATGATGTTGGTGTGGCTCTTTCTCTTTTTTAGGTTCAGGTCGAGACTCTATCCACTCTTGACGAGGAGACCCGGTAAAACTGCTTTCACTAGCAGACGAGCTTCGGCCAGCAGATGAACTTGAGCTGGTTGATGGAGCATAGTGTCGCCCGCCATCATTAACGCTGTGTTGAGGTTTATCATGAACCTGCTCAGATTCGGCTTTTCTCGGGTAGGATGGTGTTTGCTCAATAGCGTGTCGCACCCTATCCGAAACTTGGGTTTGATCCGAACTGCTAGGCATTACGCTTTCTGGCTCAGCGAAACTTGCAACACCATCAACTTGAGAACTCGTACTATCTTGTTGATGATATGTCACTTCTGATTGATGAAAAGCCGACTGATTGATTGGCGCAGCATCGATCTGCTTGCTCTGTGCTAAACCATCGCTCAATGCTTGGTAAATAAAGTCATGCACAAGGCGCGCTTGATGAAAACGTACTTCGTGCTTTGCAGGGTGAACATTCACGTCCACTTGATGTGGGTCTAACTCAATAAATAACACATACGTTGCGAATTGGTCTGGACGCAGGCTGGTTTCGTAGCTTTGACGAATCGCATGATTGATCAGTTTGTCACGCATCATACGACCATTCACATAGCAGTATTGCAGGTCGCTTTGTTGTCTTGCTCCTTCTGGCGTGGTGATCCAGCCATGAAGTTTTAGGCCTTGATGCTCAAGTTCGATCTTAAGCATATGACGAACAAAAGGATTGCCACATACCGCAGCGATTCGCTTTTCTGCTTGAACTTGTGTTTTTGCAGCGCGGTACTGACGAATCATTTTACCGTTATGACGAAGGTTGATCGTCACATCAAAGCGACTTAATGCAATACGCTTGAGCAACTCATCAATATGGGTGAATTCTGTTTTCTCGGTGCGTAAGAATTTGCGGCGTGCTGGCGTATTAAAGAACAGGTCCAACACCTCAACCGAAGTGCCAATAGGATGCGCCGCAGGCTGCAGTTTCACCTGCATATCACGGCCTTCACTGTGTGCAGCCCAAGCTTGGTCTTGAGTGGCAGGGCGTGAGGTCATGGTTAAGCGCGCAACCGAGCTAATACTCGCCAGCGCTTCACCACGGAAGCCTAGGCTGACGATCGCCTCAAGATCATCAAGAGTGTGGATTTTGGAGGTAGCATGACGACTCAGTGCCAAGGCAAGCTCATCTTTTACGATGCCTTTACCATTGTCACGAACGCGGATCATCTTGGCGCCACCTTTCTCGATATCAATATCGATACGTGTCGCACCAGAATCCAAACTGTTCTCAACCAACTCTTTTACAACAGAAGCGGGTCTTTCTACCACCTCACCCGCTGCGATTTGGTTAGCTAACCGAGCTGGCAGTATTTTGATCGTCATATTTATAGCTACCTTACTGCCATTGATGGAAACGCTGCTACGTTTGCACTAGTTCTTATTTTTTATCATTGATATACCTGAAGCCGTTTAGCATTCCCAAGACTACTTGTGAGGAATAATCAACACTTGGCCGATAGCTAGACTGTCAGATCGTAGCTTATTCGCTTGGCGAATGCTGTTGACGCTCACGCCGTATTTCGAAGCTATCTTGCCAAGGTAATCACCTCTTGCAACTTTGTGTTTGCGCAGAGGAACATCTTTAACTTCAACCGTAATACGTAACTTTTGGCCTACTCTCACCGTCTCTGATTTCAAACGGTTCTCACGTTTAATATCAGCCACCGACACTTTATAGCGGCTAGCGATCTTACCTAAGTACTCTCCAGACTTAACCGTGTGAGTGATGGTCTTAGTTTTAACCGCATTGCTTGATGATGAACTTGAAGCGCTGCCTGGAATCTTAAGTACTTGGCCAATTGCTAGGCTGCTCGATTTCAGATTGTTGAACTTCATCAACGTCCGTGTTGAGGTACCATATTTACTCGCAATCACAGACAAAGACTCACCACGAGAGACTTTATGTTGGCTCACGCTGCCCGTTGATGACGTTGCGTTAGACAAGACAATCCCTTCAGGCGGGTTAGCCTTCAAATACTTAACGACCGCTTTAGTCACTGCTCGTGCCAATTTATCTTGGTGCGAACGTTGGAAAAGAAGCTTCTCTTCCGTCGGATTCGAAATAAAACCTGTCTCTACCAGTACTGATGGGATCTGTGGTGAACGTAATACCGCTAAGCTGGTGTTAATCGGCTTGCTGTTGTGCAGTTTCGCAACCTTACCCATTTCAGACAGAATTGCCGTTGCCAGTTTGTAGCCCTCTTTTTGAGAGTGGCTAAACTGCAAATCAAGCAGGGTTTGGTTTACGTTCTTATCATCAATATTGCTTGTGAACGCTGCACCGCTACCACCAAGCAATTCAGACTGTTTCTCTTTATTCTCAATCCAACGAGAGATCTCTGTATTTGCGCGTCGAGTGTTCAATACAAACACTGAACCACCTCTTGGTTGAGGCGTCGTAAAGGCGTCGGCGTGAATAGAGATCATCAAGTGAGCTTCATTCTCACGAGCAATCGCAACACGTCGGTTCAGGTTTACAAAGTAATCGGCATTACGCGTTAAGCGTGTCTTTATTCCCGGCACTGCATTTAGATGTGCTGCGAGCTTTTTAGAAATGCTTAGAGTCGCATCTTTTTCGTATTTACGCGTAGGACCAATCGAACCTGGGTCTTCACCACCGTGGCCAGGGTCAATCACAATGAGAATGTCTTTCTGGCGCTTAACCTGATTAATGTTCTTACTGACCGTTGGCTTACTCGGCTTCGATGTCGCTTTACTTGCCGCACCATGAGGTAAGTCGATCACCAAACGGTGCCCGTACTGACCACCCGGAGTCGGGCTCAGTTTGAACAACTCGGCTTTAGACGACTTCTTTAACTCAAAAACCAAGCGATAGGTGTTTTTGTCTGGCGGTGAGCTCTTACGAATCTTAGATAGAGCAGGGCTATCTTTCACCTCGACCGGTAACTTAGTCGCAAGACTGGTATTTTTTAAATCAACCACTAAGCGACTCGGGCTACTCAGGGTGAAATAGCTAAAGTCCGCTTCTGATTTTAAGTCGATAACCACACGAGTTTCTTCTGGAGAAGGCCAAACCCTTAAACTTTTCAGTGAGTTTGCAGAAACAAGTGAAGAAAACAGTATAGAAAAAACAGCAGCCATCATGGCCACTGTTGAAATAAGGCGTTTAGAAATCAACATAACTCCAACTGACTAAGTAAGCGCTGTCCGTATTCACTATTAGCGGTTAAAGAAACAATACGGTGATCGTCTTGGTAACGAATATCAATATCCAAATCGGCTTCTGGTAGCATCCCATAACCTTTCTCAGGCCATTCAACCAAACAGATAGCATCCGGAGTAAAGTAGTCACGAATTCCCATGAACTCCAATTCTTCAGGATCGGCTAAGCGATAAAGATCGAAGTGATATACCTGCCAATCTGCAAGTTGATAAGGTTCAACTAGAGTATACGTTGGGCTTTTTACATTTCCTTGATGGCCAAGTGCTTTTACAAAGCCACGACTGAAGGTCGTTTTACCTGCGCCAAGATCACCATGCAGATAAATAGTCGTCTGCTGTGAGCAAAGATTAGAAAGCTCCGTTCCTAATTGAATCGTTGCTTGTTCATCTTTCAAAGTAAATTGTTTCGTGCTCATGAATACGTTCTCTAAAAATTGATCGTTGACTATATAAAAATCAAAAGAACAAGAATAGTAAACCGTGATGCTTTTGGGAGACAAGCACTCAAGTGTAAGTTCTATGAAAAATACTGCTCAAAACGCGTCTGTTCTGGTCAACACCACTAAGATCCGTTAAGATCCGCCCCCATTTTTGCCGAACCTAATTTTAATTAGCCTTATCTCTAATTGTAAAACAGAGAAAATAAGAATTAAGCCATGAATCTAGACCATCTTGCTGAAAAAATTAAAATCTGGGGAAAAGAGCTAGGCTTTCAAAAAGTTGGCATCTGCGATGTTGACTTAAGTGAACACGAAGCCCCTCTTCAAGCATGGCTAGATGCTGGCAACCACGGCGAAATGGATTGGATGGCTCGACATGGGATGATGCGTGCACGTCCTAATGAACTTCACCCAGGCACAATTCGAGTGATCAGCGCTCGAATGAACTACTTACCACCAGAAGCTCAGTTCGCCTCTAACCTAAACGATACCACTCAAGGCTACATCAGCCGTTATTCGTTAGGCCGCGACTATCACAAATTGTTCCGTAACCAGTTGAAAAAGCTGGGACAAAGAATAGAGAAAGAGGTCGAAGGTTTAGACTCACGTCCTTTCGTCGACTCAGCGCCCATTTTGGAAAGACCGCTCGCTCAAAAAGCAGGGTTGGGCTGGACAGGTAAACACTCATTAATTCTTGATAAAGACGCTGGCTCTTGGTTCTTTCTAGGGGAGCTGTTAGTTAACATCCCTCTTCCAACGGATGAACCCAGTATTGATGAGTGCGGCAAATGCACCGCATGTATCACTTCTTGCCCAACGGGTGCCATTATTGCTGATGGCGTAGTGGATGCTCGTAAATGTATTTCGTACTTAACCATTGAATATGATGGTGTGATCCCTGAAGAGTATAGAGATGCCATTGGTAACCGTATCTACGGTTGCGATGATTGTCAGTTAGTTTGCCCGTGGAATCGTCATGCCGAACTCACAGAGCAAACCGACTTTCACCGCAGAGAAGATTTCCAAGAAGCCGATCTGGTTTCACTTTCAAGTTGGGACGAAGCAACCTTCCTAAAGAAAATGGAAGGCTCAGCAATAAGACGTATCGGCCACACCCAGTGGTTACGCAACATCTTTGTTGCGATGGGCAATGCACCATTCCAACAACGCATTGTTGAAACGCTGGAATCCAATCAAGGAAAAAACGATATGTTGGATGTACATATTGAGTGGGCTTTGAATAAACAACTACAGCAGTTACCCAACGCTAGCAGTCTGCAAGAAGATAGCTCTACGCAGAAAAATAACGGTGTACAAAAAAGTAACAGCAAAATCCTCACCAAAAAACACAGACTGATACGGATTGTTGAGAAAGGGCTACCAAGAGACGCCTAGCCCTTTTGGCATCAAGGATTGGCAGCGACACCCACATCGGCAGTCCAATATTTAAGACAACTCGTTGCACATAATTTTAGAACAATGTTTGACCTTGTTCTCAATTCTAACAATGTGGAAAAAATTCAGAACTCTCGTAAACTTCCGACACTCGCACAAAGTTAAACACAGTACCGATAAATGATTAAGATCAAAAAACAACAAGTTAACGATCTTTTATCAAATTCAAGATAAGCATTCAACTTGATAAAAAACAACAAGTTACGATCGCCACAATTCAGCTAATATATTGAAAACAAGAAAGATCTTTTAGGAATATGTAAAGAATTAAGACTGAAATAACTTTATCAACCAAGTTATCCACACCTAACATTTTGTGGATAAGTCTGTTCATAGATGTGAAAAACCTCAAGTATCTGCTTCAGAGACCTGATGTTTACTAGCATTCCAGTTGCTAAGAAAAATTTAAGACAAAAAAATATCCACCATGATGGAGGATTATTTGCTTTTTGGGGGGATTATGCTTCGCAGCATTAAAGAAAGAGCGTGACCCTTAAGGTCGCCTTTAAACTCTGTGATCTAAAGAAAAACACGGTGGTTTAAAGAGTCTTAATAGCTTTTTAGAAGAAAGCTGGAGCGATACATCGGGTTCGAACCGATGACCTCAACCTTGGCAAGGTTGCGCTC
>NZ_JBFSVK010000039.1:0-37048 GCF_041467855.1 Vibrio sp. 10N.247.311.51
ATATTCATCAACGAGTGCCCACACAGATTGATAGGTTTAAATTGTTAAAGAGCTTAACTTGTTGAGCATTCCTTTTAAGTAAGGAGCCTCTCGAAGTGGACGGCCATTCTAGCGAATTAACATTCAGTGTCAAACACTTTTTGAAAATTAATTTTTTGTCGCTTTCCGTCTTACTGATTCTTGCTGAAGCCTTGTGGCGTCTGCCGTCTCAGTGGTGTCGCATTATAGGGAACCCTCTCAGCTTAGCAACTACTTTTTCATAAAAAATGAATAAATAGGGGTTAACTGCCTAATAGTTCACCTAAACGTAAAAAAGAGAGCATTTCTGCTCTCTTTTTGGTCAAAACCTAAGGGTATTGTTAGATAAATGCGTAAGCATCAGCGTACATATGATCACGCTTTGCTTCTTTATTCTGAGTAAATAGGTCTCTTGCAGCGCCCGCCATTTCAAAACGACCTGCAATATAGATATCGAAATCAGCTAATGATTCGAAACTTTGCGTAATAGCCTCAAGCACATTACCTGTTTGGCCGTGCCAAACTTCCGGTGCTTCTTCTACTACCGGTACAAAGTGCACATTGCTATGCTTTTCTGCAATGCCAACCAACTCTTCTTTCGCATATAACTGGCACTCATCTTTTGCGCCCCAGTATAGGTAGATCTCTTTCGAGCTATTTTGCGCGATGCAGTGATCTAGAATAGAGCGCACGTAGCTGAAGCCAGTACCACCAGCAATAAGTAATAGAGGGCGATCGCTTTCTTCTTTGATCCAAGCATCTCCGTGTGGAGCATCAATCGCAATATCGCCATCTTCAGCTTGTGCCTTCTTCATCGCTTCAACCACTTCTAGTGCGTAAGCGTTGTGCTCGGCAGCACCAATGTGCAGTTCAAGCTCACCTTCGTGGCGACAAGGGCTACTTGCGATAGAGAATGGGCGCTTATCTTTCTCGCCCATCTCAACCATCAGGTACTGGCCCGCTTTAAAAGCGACCGGTGTTTCTGGGTGAAGTAGGATTTGGTAAGTATTACAAGCCAAAGGCTCGATAGACTTCACTTTACATTTAATAGTCATGTTCTTCCTCTTACTAACCCTTAATCGGCAAAGGTTAGAACTAAATTACTTTCTGCAAATGCTTGGCAAGCAAAAATCCAGCCTTGTTGCTGCTCTTTCTCTGTGAGCATGGGTTCAAGGTGGTAACTCACTTGCCCTTCTAATTTTTTGCACATACACATTGCGCATGCGCCAACTTGGCAACGGCTTGGGAAATAGATATCGCTGTTGAGCGCAGCATCCAAGACCGTTTGCCCTTTTTCTACTGTGAAACTGATGTTTTCTGGGTATAAGACTACTTGGTAGCTCATGAAATTCCTAGCTGTTCCCAGATGCTATCAATCTTTTTCACGACATCAGGATCTTTTGTGATTGGTACACCCCACTCACGTAGGCATTCACCTTCCCACTTATTGGTCGCATCGAGACCCATTTTTGAGTGTCCAGTTTCATTCTGTAGGAATCGCGTATCTCTCGCTGGATCCATTCTTGTCGTTACAGCCCAAATGACGTCATTCCAATCACTAACGTTGACATCACCGTCACACACGATAACAAACTTGTTCTCATCAAATTGAGACCAAACCGCTTCCATGATTTTCTTACCATTACCGGCAGCTTGCTTATCAATAGACACCACAACCATGCTGGCATTGTCGTTTTGCAGGTGAATATCAATAATTTCAGGATGAACCTTGGTTAACTCAGCCAAGCTACCTTCTATATGTTCACTATTTACAGGTGCTGTTTGGACATCTGGCGATAACGCTAACTCTGCGTCCCACTTCTTAGTGATATCTAGACCCATCTTAGAACCCAACCCAACCACGGGTGAGGCAAAATCCAATGAATCGATCGGCGTGTTCTCTATCATCAGGCTATCGCGTGACGGATCCATATGTTCGCACATCGCTGCGGTTACTTGAGACCAATCACGTGCATTCACATCTTCATCACACACCAATACAAATTTGGTGTACATGAATTGGCGTAAGAAAGACCATACACCCATCATTACTCGCTTAGCGTGACCTGGGTATTGCTTCTTCATGGTCACTACTGCCATTCGGTATGAACAACCTTCAGGCGGCAGATAGAAATCTTCAATCTCTGGGAACTGCTTTTGAAGAATAGGCACAAACACTTCATTTAGCGCAACACCCAATACCGCAGGCTCATCAGGTGGACGGCCAGTATAGGTGCTGTGATAGATAGGGTTCTCGCGCATGGTTACATGAGTAATAGTAAACACATGGTGCTTTTCTTTCTCGTTGTAGTAACCAGTATGATCTCCGTAAGGCCCTTCATCTGCGAATTCATTCGGGTCGATGTAACCTTCCATCACGATTTCTGCACTTGCAGGAACTTCTAAGTCGTTGCTGATTGATTTAACGACCTCAGTTTTACTACCACGTAGTAAGCCTGCAAACGCGTACTCAGATAAAGTATCCGGCACTGGCGTAACCGCACCAAGAATAGTGGCAGGATCAGCACCAAACGCTACCGATACTGGGAATGGTTTCCCTGGGTTGGTTTCCATCCAATCACGCAGATCCAGTGCCCCACCACGGTGGGCTAACCAACGCATGATGATTTTATTCTTGCCGATCTTCTGTTGACGATAGATGCCTAAGTTTTGGCGTTTCTTGTTTGGACCACGAGTAACCGTTAAACCCCATGTTAGCAATGGCGCGACATCGTCAGCCCAACAGCTCATCACCGGTATTTTATCTAGGTCGACGTCATCGCCTTGCCATACCACTTGTTGACATGCTGCTTTGCGAAGGCGTTTAGCCGGCATGTTTAAGACTTGCTTAAATACAGGCAGTTTATCGAGAGCGTCTTTAAAGCCTTTTGGTGGCTCGGGTTCTTTAAGGTAAGCAAGCAACTTGCCCACTTCACGCAGTTCTTTGACTTCCTGACGTCCCATACCAATAGCAACACGGTTAGGTGTACCAAATAGGTTGGTCAAAACAGGCATGTCATAGCCTACTGGATTTTCAAACAAAAGAGCCGGGCCACCAGCACGTAGAGTACGGTCGCTGATCTCGGTCATTTCGTAGTCTGGATCGACTTGGTGAGAAATGCGTTTCAACTGACCAATACTTTCAAGATGGTCGATAAAATCACGTAAATCTTTAAAACTCATAGGACTTCTACATGCTGATTATTCTGCGCTCAGTATATCAAAAAGGGTGACGCTGAGATCCCCCTTTTTAGTGTGGTTATTGAGAGGAAAAATCCACTTTACGGTAATGCTTGCTCGATCAAAGAGCTCTTCACCTGAGGGTTATCATTGACGAGATCTTGCAACCATCGCGTATGACCTTGTTTGGCGAGTTCACGCGCGACTAATGGTGCTTCATCAGCAATCGCCATCCTAGAGACAAGGAACAGCTTCACCTCTTCTGATAACGGGTTAACTTTGGTAAGCAAAGTAATCGCTTCATCTTTCAAACGCGGGTTTTTAGTCGCCGCCATTACTTGTTCAAGCGCGAACATTTGTTTGGTTTCAGCAAGGCGGACTAGCTCAGCTTGGCTATGATAATCGGCCTTCATTCGCCATAGAATCTTATAGACCTCTGGGTCTTCGCTCACTTGCGCTAATCGAACCACCACCTCAGTAGAAGGTAACCAGCTAACAATAGAAGATGCGGTGAGTTGCTTAGTTAGGTAATCAACCGCTTCAGGAGACAAACTGTCTAGCTCTCTAATGAGCAACGCTTCTCGCGTTTGAACTTGATGTTCAGATCCAGATAACCACTCTTTTAGGTCGAGTTCCTGTTTCTCTGCATCTAGCACAAACACCAATGTCTTCTGATCTTGACGCCATTGTTTAATAAGGCGATTAGCAATTGAAGGGTAATTAAAGGCTGGTACCGTAAACTCATAGCCATCTCCACGCTCTAAGACTTGATAAGTGGGCGTGATAGCAAGTTGCTGCTCAATGAAGATAGACATCTTGGGGGTGAGTACGATTTTTTGCTGTTCAAGCTTCTTCAAGAGTTGGTAACGAGCCACCTCTTGCTGGGGAAATGTCAGGCGCTCAAGCGCAAAGCGTAGCGAATTGACTTCGTCACGTACGACAAGCTCGAGTAGTTCAGCAGTTTTCAGTTTTACTTGATCATTCTCAAGCCAAGACTCTACTGTAAGTGGAGACATCTCGGTGGCATAGCTCATACCAACCGGTGAAAATAACAGTGAAGTAGACAGGAGTAATGATGACAACAGTCCATGTTGCATTTTAACTTCCTTGTAACACTTTTGCTCATTCTGCAAGCTGTCGCTACAAAATGCAAATAAAAAGCGCCACCCGAGGGCAGCGCTTATTAAATAACGATCAGCTAATCAATATTACTGACGACGCATTGCGTCAAAGAACTCATCGTTCGTTTTCGTCATTGCTAGCTTGTCGATAAGGAATTCCATTGCGTCGATTTCGCCCATTGGGTGAACAATCTTACGCAGGATCCACATCTTCTGTAGTTCATCGTTCTTGGTAAGAAGCTCTTCACGACGAGTACCAGAGCGGTTGAAATCAATCGCTGGGAATACGCGTTTTTCAGCAATCTTACGGTTAAGGTGCAGTTCCATGTTACCTGTACCTTTGAATTCTTCGTAGATAACTTCATCCATCTTAGAACCAGTATCAACCAGTGCTGTTGCGATGATCGTTAAGCTACCGCCTTCTTCTACGTTACGTGCCGCACCGAAGAAACGCTTTGGACGATGTAGAGCATTCGCATCAACACCACCAGTAAGAACTTTACCTGATGAAGGAATCACAGTGTTGTAAGCACGAGCTAGACGAGTAATAGAATCCAGTAGGATAACTACGTCTTTCTTGTGTTCAACAAGGCGTTTCGCTTTCTCGATAACCATTTCTGCAACTTGTACGTGACGAGATGCTGGCTCATCGAATGTTGAAGCAACTACTTCGCCTTTAACTAGACGCTGCATTTCTGTTACTTCTTCTGGACGCTCATCGATAAGTAGAACCATTAGTTCACACTCAGGATGGTTACGTGCAATGCTTTGAGCAATGTTTTGCAGAAGCATTGTCTTACCCGCTTTAGGCGGAGCAACAATCAGACCACGCTGACCTTTACCAATTGGAGATGCAAGGTCAAGAATACGAGCCGTAATATCTTCAGTCGCACCATTACCCGCTTCCATCACCATACGTTCGTTAGCGTGAAGAGGAGTAAGGTTTTCGAAAAGAATCTTGTTACGAGCGTTGTCTGGCTTGTCGTAGTTAACCGTGTTTACTTTAAGCAGTGCAAAGTAACGCTCACCGTCTTTAGGTGGACGGATTTTACCGCCAATAGAGTCACCTGTACGTAGGTTAAAACGACGAATTTGGCTTGGTGATACGTAGATATCATCTGGGCCAGCCAGGTATGAACTGTCGGCGCTACGTAGGAAACCAAAACCGTCTTGAAGAATTTCTAGAACACCATCACCAAAGATGTCTTCACCACTTTTTGCATGCGCTTTAAGGATGGAGAAGATAATGTCTTGTTTTCTTAGGCGAGCTTGATTTTCAAGACCTAAGCTTTCGCTAAGTTTAACAAGCTCAGACACAGGTCTGTTCTTCAGTTCAGTAAGATTCATAGTGGTGGAAGTTTGTTTAGTCAAAATAGGATCTGTTTTCTTAAGTTAAGAAGGATTTGGTCACAGGATCGACCAAGAAGAGAAATTCGTTCAATTAACGTGCGATAAATTAGCACTAAAACTAAGACTAGTCCATAGCTTAGAAAAAACAAAACCGCGCATTTGTTAACTGCACGGTTTCTTTTCAAATGCTGACCTGATTATAGGTTAGCGTCTAAGAACTCTTTAAGTTGAGTTTTAGATAATGCACCAACTTTAGTCGCTGCTACGCCGCCATCTTTGAAAAGAAGTAGCGTTGGAATACCGCGAATACCAAACTTTGGTGGAGTACCAGCATTTTGGTCGATATTTAATTTACCGATTGTGAGCTTGCCTTCGTACTCGTCTGCGATTTCATCAAGAATCGGCGCAATCATTTTGCATGGACCACACCATTCTGCCCAAAAATCAACAAGAACAGGGCCTGCAGCATTGATTACATCGTTATCAAAACCGTCATCAGTTAGCTGCAAAATCTTATCACTCATCTTCCACTCCAATGTATTTTTTAGAACTGGTTGGATGATAACCAGTAAATAGATGCCCTATTGGAATGTATTTACTTTCGTATTGCAAGCTTAAGCTGATATTCTATAGCAATGAAAAAGACGCATATCACAGAGCAAAAGTTCGCCGACTTGGATTTACTTCCGCAAGTCATTGAAGGATTGGAGAAAAAAGGGTTCGATTATTGTACCCCTATCCAAGCCTTGGCGCTCCCGGTACTGCTCACCGGCCAAGACATTGCAGGCCAGGCCCAAACGGGTACTGGTAAAACGCTTGCGTTTCTTACTGCTACTTTTAACCACCTGCTAAAAACACCTGAGCATGAAGGGCGTAAACCTAACCAGCCACGTGCAATTATTATGGCACCAACGCGTGAACTCGCGATTCAGATCTACAACGATGCTGACTCTCTGGTTGAAAGCACAGGTATCAAGGCAGCACTTGCTTACGGTGGCGAAAGCTACGACAAGCAACTAGGTAAAATCGAAGAAGGCGCAGATATCTTAATTGGTACAACTGGCCGCATCATCGATTTCTACAAGCAGAAGGTATTTAACCTTAACCACATTCAAGCTGTTGTTCTTGACGAAGCTGATCGCATGTTCGATCTTGGTTTCATCAAAGACATCCGCTTCTTATTCCGCCGTATGCCTGAGCCAAAAGATCGCCTGAACATGCTGTTCTCTGCGACATTGTCTTACCGCGTACAAGAGCTAGCGTTCGAACACATGCACAACCCAGAGCATGTTGTTGTTGAGCCAGAGCGTAAAACAGGTCACCGCATTCAGGAAGAGCTGTTCTACCCATCAAACGAACACAAAATGGCACTTCTGCAGACTCTAGTTGAAGAAGAGTGGCCAGAGCGCGCTATCATCTTCGCTAACACTAAGCACAAATGTGAGTCTGTTTGGGGTCACCTAGCTGCAGATGGTCACCGTGTTGGCCTGCTAACTGGCGATGTTCCTCAGAAGAAACGTGAAAAGATTCTTGAGCAATTCACTAAAGGTGATGTTGACCTGCTTGTCGCAACCGATGTTGCAGCACGTGGTCTACACATTCCTCAAGTAACACACGTATTCAACTTCGACCTACCTGATGACTGTGAAGATTACGTTCACCGTATCGGCCGTACAGGTCGTGCTGGTGCAAGTGGTCACTCGATCAGCTTTGCTTGTGAAGATTACGCAATCAACTTGCCACCAATCGAAGAATACATTGAGCACGCTATCCCTGTGTCTGACTACGATGCTTCTGCACTGCTAGAAGATCTACCAGCACCATTGCGCTTACGTACACGTAACCCGCAACAACGTCGCTCAAACAACAATGGCCCACGCAACGGTAACCGTAAACCAAACCAAAACCGTCGCCCACGCCAACCGCGTCATAACAAGGAAGCTTAGTCGCTTATGAGTCAAACAGTGTCACCCCCGCTTTACGCTGCAATCGACCTCGGGTCGAACAGTTTTCATATGCTCGTTGTGCGTCATATCGATGGCAGCGTACAAACCATGGCTAAAATTAAGCGCAAAGTGCGTTTAGCTGCAGGCTTAGATGAAAATAATGCGCTTAGTACAGAAGCCATGCAGCGCGGTTGGGACTGTTTGAGTCTCTTTGCAGAGCGACTGCAAGATATTCCGAAAGAAAATATCCGCATTGTCGGTACAGCGACCCTACGTACGGCTATCAATGTGGATATATTTCTAGAGAAAGCGAACCAGATCCTTGGTTACGACATCAATGTTATCTCCGGTGAAGAAGAAGCTGCGACTATCTATAAAGGCGTAGCACATACTTCTGGTGGCAGCGGCCGCCGACTGGTTGTAGATATTGGTGGCGCAAGCACCGAGATGATCATTGGGGAAGGCTTCTCAGCGAAAGCACTAACCAGCCTGAAAATGGGCTGTGTTACTTGGCTTGAACGCCACTTTAAAGATCGCCAATTAACCGCAACCAACTTTAACAACGCCATTGAAGCGGCGAAGTCGACGTTGGCTCCTATCCTAGATAGCTACACTGATATCGGATGGGATGTGTGTGTGGGCGCCAGTGGTACCGTTCAAGCACTGCAAGAGATCATGTTGGCGCAAGGCATGGATGAAGTGATTACTCATGCCAAACTTAAGCGCCTACAGAAACAAGCCATGATTACTGAGCGCTTGGAAGAGCTAGAAATCGAAGGACTGACCCTTGAACGCGCATTAGTGTTCCCGAGTGGCCTTTCCATTCTTATTGCGATTTTTGAGTTGCTTGAAATAGATTCAATGACACTCGCAGGCGGCGCACTCCGTGAAGGCCTAGCCTACGAGATGGTTGATGAGCTGCGCCAAGAAGATATTCGTGCACGTACCATTAAGAGTGTTCAATCACGCTACCAGATGGACGTAAGCTACGGTGAACAAGTTGCTGTAGTCGCACAAACGCTGCTAGACCAAGCAGGCGCCGAAACGTGGGTTTCAGAACCTCAAGCTGGTGTGCTATTGCAAACGGCAGCTAAGCTTCACGAGATTGGTTTAACCATCGATTTCAAAAAAGGCGGTGAGCACAGCGCTTACCTGCTGCAGAACTTAGACCTACCTGGCTTTACTCGAGCGCAAAAGCACTACTTGGGTGAGTTAACTCGTCGCTACCGTGAACAGTTAACCTCATTACCAGAGCAACACGCTATCTCAGGCACCAGCAGCAAGCGTATCTTACGTATTCTGCGTTTGGCTATTTTGTTGACTCACCGTCGTAACCCAGACCTTGAGCCACAAGTGACACTGACAGCCAATGGTGACAACTTAACGCTCACCATCGATAAGCAATGGCTTGCGAGTAATCCACTGACCGCCGCTGAACTAGAGATCGAATCCAACCGTCAAACAGACATTGGTTGGCCTCTGACGATCGCAGAGTCGTAATTCTTATAACTGTTTAGATACACAAAAGGCCTTCACAATTGAAGGCCTTTTTATTACTCACTTCCCTGCACGCTTCCTTTGCACACTTTATCTCATTCGCTCCATTACGAGAGTGCTCACTTCGAACCATCGAATTATTCCGATTGAATAGGAAATGCTTTCTTCCACTTTTTACGGCGATAGTCGCTGTATACACAGTAGAGTTTGAAGGTGATAAGGATGAACATGGCGAGCCTCATAATGACAAAGAGCCGCCATTCTACAAACGTACACGTTCACCACATCACCAAAGGATTACCATTCAATAATAACGATATAAATAAAACATAAACCAACAACTTATCAATTGCTTATAATAAAAAATAAGTTATCTGGGTAGTGAGTTTGAAGATACAGAGGGAGAAAAAATCGCTAGAGAAGAAAAGAAAAAGAGAGGGGAATAAGCGCCCTTCAACGAAAATCAAAGGGCACTGAATGATTAAGGTCTTATCGAACTATCGATAGTAAAAAGCTATGCGTTCACGCCTGTCGCTTTAAAGTCAGGGTTCACTGCGGTTAGCTTTCTAACAATGTAGTTAAGAAGCACGCCGTACATAGGTACGAACAAGCCTAAGCTGATGATAAGTTTAAATCCGTAATCGACTAAGGCAATCTCAGTCCAATGCTCGGCCATGAATGGATCTGGGCTTTGGTAGAAAGCAATCGCAAAGAACGCGATGGTATCAATGGCATTACCGAATAACGTTGAGCATGTTGGAGCAACCCACCACTGTTTAAGCTGACGTAAGCGGTTGAAAACATGCACATCCAAAATCTGACCCAATAAATAAGCCATGAAGCTCGCCGCGGCGATACGTGCAACAAACAAGTTGAACTCACCTAGTTGGCTAAAGCCTTGGAATGAACCTTCAAAGAACACCACTGACAAGAAATAAGAAACGGCCAGCGCTGGTAACATCACTAAGAAAATGATTTTACGGGCAAGCTGCGCGCCAAAAATACGTACGGTCAGATCGGTCGCTAGGAAGATAAACGGGAAAGTGAAAGCACCCCAAGTGGTGTGCATACCGAAGACGGTAAAAGGTAGCTGAACCAGATAGTTGCTTGACGCAATAATCACCAAATGGAACAAAACTAATAGTGCTAGGGCTTTGCGCTGTTGCGCAGGGGTAAAGTTACTCATGCTGTACCTTTTTAGTTTGGTTTGGGGGTGAGGGAACCCAAATCGAGTCATTTCTTAGAAAAATCCAAGAAAGCTCTTACCAATAATGTGAATTAAAAATGTATCTAAAAATTGCTCTGCTGAGCGGCGGGCGATTATACATTAATCAATATTGGCTGCAACGGTGAGAACAAACGCAAACGTTTATTCTCACTTTTATTGGTGAATAGCGCTAGAAGCTGTGTTTTAGAAGAGATGCCAAAAGTTAGAAACCGCGCTTGAAAAGCGTCGCGAGATAATCAAACTCTTCTCGGCTTTCTTCAGCGTTTAACGACTCAAACCAAATTGATTCACTGTAATGTTCAGACTTTAAGAACATTCGGCAATCTTCAAAATCAATCAGCCAAGAATGCATATCGGCATCCCATTGTTTTTCAACAACTGACGCTGACAGCAACGCCACCAGCTTTTCACCTAGCACTTCGTAAGAATCAAAATCAAAACTTGGAGACGTAATCAATAAACGCCCTTCCTCAGCTAAATATTCTCTTAAGCCAAATTCTGTTTGTGTTGTCATGTCCCTATTAACCTTATTCTTTTTCTATTAGTTAGACGTTTCTTGCAAACTAGCCGTGTGTGGTGATGTGTTCTTGAATCAGGTCTAGGAATGGGTCTGCGTACTTATCCAGTTTGCGTTGACCAACACCGTTGACTGCCAGCATCTCACCGTATGAGGTAGGCAGTATTTCAGCCATATCAATCAAGGTCGCGTCACTGAATACCACGTATGGTGGTAAGCCATCTTCATCTGCAATCGACTTACGCAGCTTACGCAGTTTCGCAAACAACTTCTTATCGTAGTTCTTACTGCTTAGTTTATCGGACTTAGCATTACGCACCGCGGTATCTAAACGAGGTACAGCCAACTCCAAAGACATCTCACCGCGCAACAACGGGCGGGCTTCTTCTGTTAACTGTAATGTCGAGTTACGAGTGATGTTTTGGAACAGCAAGCCTTTGTGGATTAGCTGACGGAAGATACTGATCCAGTAATCATGGCTGTGGTCGCGGCCAATACCGTACGTAGACAGCTTATCGTGGCCATTATCGCGGACACGGATATTCTGCATGCCACGCATTACTTCGACCACATAGCCCATACCAAATGACTGATTCACACGGTACACACAAGACAACGCCTTCTGTGCTTCTTGGGTCGCATCAAAATGCTTGGGTGGATCGAGGCAGATATCGCAGTTGCCACATTGCTTCTCACGATACTCACCAAAGTAGTTAAGCAGAACCTGACGACGACACGTTTGCGCTTCGGCAAAAGCACTCATCGCGTTCAACTTGTGCATCTCAACCTGTTTTTGCGGGCCTTCTTCTTTCTCATCCAGCATACGACGCAGCCAACCCATATCGGCCGGGTCAAACAGCATCATCGCTTCAGCAGGTAAACCATCACGACCTGCACGGCCAGTCTCTTGATAGTAAGACTCGATATTGCGTGGGATATCAAAGTGCACCACAAAACGTACGTTGGGTTTGTTGATGCCCATGCCGAAGGCCACAGTCGCGACCACGATCTGAATATCATCGCGTTGGAAGGCTTCTTGAACGTAAGCACGCTCATCGGTGTCCATACCAGCGTGATAACCCGCGGCGCGAATACCGTTATTGCACAGCTTCTCGGTCACCATCTCCACTTTCTTACGGCTACCACAGTAGATGATGCCGCAATTGCCCTTTTGCGTTTCTAGGTAGCGAACCACCTGTGACACGGGCTTGTGCTTCTCAACCAAGTTGTAGCGAATATTAGGGCGATCAAAGCTGCCTAAGTAAGTATGCGGATCTAGGAGCTGCAAGCGCGAGATAATATCTTTACGCGTCGCATCATCGGCGGTTGCTGTGAGCGCCATGTAAGGTACATGCGGGAAATACTGTTTAAGCTGACCTAATGATGCGTATTCAGGGCGGAAGTCGTGACCCCATTGAGAGATACAGTGCGCTTCATCGACTGCAATCATTGAAAGCGGTAAACCTTGAAGGCGTTCGATAAAGTCACGCATCAACACACGCTCTGGTGACACATACACCATTTTCAGCTGACCTGAGTTCATGCGATTGAACACATTCAGCAATTGGTCACGTGGCATTGAAGAGTTAATACACTCAGCGGCAACGCCATTGGCCTTCAATTGGTCGACTTGGTCTTTCATCAACGAGATCAGCGGCGAGATAACCAGAGTCAGCCCTTCACGAACCAACGCCGGGATTTGGTAACACAGAGATTTGCCACCACCGGTTGGCATAATCACCAAGCTGTCTTTGCCTTCAACGGCCAAATCAATGACCTCTTGCTGACCATCGCGAAAGCTTTGATAGCCAAACACATCTTGTAAGATGGTTTGCGCATCATTCGCGGGAGTTGGTATTTGCTCAGCAATCAGAGTGGCGGTCATTGTGGTTCCTAATCGAGGTATGAAATCAGCAAGCATCTTCGGCAAGCAAGTCGCACATTGTAGAGGGGAACGCTGGCGAATTAAACCGCAAATTGTTAGGTGAAAAGGGTTATCGCTCCTATACTGACCAACTCTCTTATAAATCTTATTAATAAGCACTCAGTGCTAGAGAAAGATGCATGACACAGGAAGAACAACAACGTACGCGCCAAGGAGTTTTGCTTGCCGTCGGCGCCTACACAATGTGGGGTATCGCCCCTATATATTTCAAATCTTTAAGTGACGTTTCCCCGTTAGAGATACTCAGCCACCGTGTAGTATGGTCTTTTTTCCTACTCGCTTTCTTACTACACATTGGCCGCAGCTGGCGTAAAGTCCGCGATACCCTGACCTCAAAACCAAAAATGCTCTACTTGGTAGCGACGTCTATTTTGGTGGGTGCTAACTGGCTGATCTTTATCTGGGCGGTGAACTCCAATCACATGCTCGATGCCAGTTTGGGGTATTACATCAACCCGCTGATTAACGTATTGCTCGGAATGCTCTTCCTCGGCGAACGTTTACGTAAGCTGCAATGGTTTGCTGTGGCTCTGGCTGCGATTGGCGTATTAATCCAATTGATTGCCTTCGGCTCAGTACCAATCGTCGCCATTGCCCTAGCCTTTAGCTTTGGTTTTTATGGCTTGCTGCGTAAGAAAGTCAGCTTAGAAGCGCAAACGGGTCTGTTCATTGAAACTCTGGTGATGCTGCCTCTCGCCGCAAGCTACTTACTGTTTATTGCCGATAGCCCGACCTCAAACTTATCGATGAACCCGATGCAACTCAACCTGTTACTGGTTGCTGCCGGTGTGATCACCACGGTTCCATTGCTGTGTTTTACTGGCGCTGCAACTCGCTTGAAGCTATCAACACTCGGTTTCTTCCAGTACATAGGTCCAAGCTTGATGTTCTTACTGGCGGTTCTGATTTACGGTGAAGCCTTTACCTCAGATAAAGCGATCACCTTTGCTTTCATATGGGGAGCACTGGTTATTTTCAGCTTTGATGGCCTTCGTAACAACAAGAAGAACAAACGCGCGAAACAGTGATATTGATCGTTTTTTACAAGACAATCCCTTAATACGCAGATAAGCTTGGTTGAATTGATGACTATTTAACCAAGCTTTTTTGTACCATGGATAAAGTCCACTACTACTCTACTCCAACAGAAGATATCAGCCTGATCCAAGCTCAATACCAAGAGTTTGCCTTTCAGCGTCACTATCATTTGGACTTTCACATCGGCTTAATTACCCAAGGGCAGCAAAAATTCGCCTATAAAGGGACAAGTCACCATGTAGGTGCTGGCCAAGTTGTTATCATGCCACCTGATGAGCTGCATGATGGGCACTCCAAACTCGATTCAGGTTATCAAGTCAGTGTGTTTGCAGTTTCTCCCCAATGGTTTCAAGATCTTGCCGATCCCAAGAAAAATGGTCACACATTGGGCTTTTCTGAGTTGATCCTCTCCGATCAAGTTGCATTTTTACAATTACGCAACTTGCACGGTCTATTAATAAATCAAAACATCAGCCAGCTCGCTCAAGATTGCTTACCTTTCGAAGGGTTCTCGACGATCGTCGATCGTTATGCCAAATTTGGATCGAAGAGCGACATCAAACTTGGCAATCAATCGATTGATACACTCAAAGACTATTTGATGGCGAATTTGGATCAACCAGTGCGATTAGAGCAACTGTCTGAGCTGTGCGGCTTAACCACAACTCAATTCCAACGCCACTTTAAGAACAGAATGGGCATCACCCCTTATGCGTGGCTGAGCCGTTTACGTATGGAACAGAGCATGCGCCTGATTAAATCTGGGATCTGTGGCACTAAGGTCGCGCACCAAGTGGGCTTCTATGATCAAGCACACTTCTCCAAAGCATTCAAAACCACATTCGGCGTACCACCCTCACAAATCAACTAAGTGTTGATAATTTACAATTGCTCGATTTCAAATCGCGGTAAGCTACGCTCAATACGATTACTTATTTAAAATAGCGGCAACGTTATTGAGAACTGACATGAACGAAGTCACCATACTGATCACCCTCGCCTCTATCCATTTCATCGCTTTGATGAGCCCCGGCCCAGACTTTGCGTTAGTCGTGCAAAATGCGACACGCCACGGCAGACAAACAGGCTTGTACATTGCGCTCGGTTTATCTTGCGGGATCTTGCTGCATTCGTTACTGAGCCTGACGGGAATCAGTTACCTAGTCCACCAGCAACCAACCCTATTTGCCATTATCCAATTGGCTGGCGGTAGCTACTTGCTGTACTTAGGCTACGGTGCACTTAAAGCAACCTGGCAAATCATTCAGAACCACGACGATGACGACGATACCGTCAATGCCAAAGATCTTATTTTGACCAACAAGCGTCAGGCATTTTCGAAAGGGTTTGCAACCAATATTCTCAACCCAAAGGCTTTGGTGTTCTTTATCAGCTTGATGTCGAGCTTAGTGCCTGCCGACATGTCTCTATCAGGTAAAGGCTTTGCGCTTATCATCCTGTTCGGTCTGTCTCTATTTTGGTTTTCACTACTGGCGTGGATGCTTTCGACTAAGGCTCTACAGAAGAAACTTAGCGAAGCAACGGTATACATCGATGGCTTATGTGGCGTGGTATTCAGCCTGATTGGCGTGAGTATTCTTTGGCAGTCGCTGTCCGGTTTAATCGCTTAAATTCGAATCAAGATTACAATTCGTTAACAACGCACTGGCTATCTAATCTTTCCACTGCCAATCTAGCTCTGCATATTAAAAGGAGAAGATCATGCAGTGGAAAACAAAACTAACAACCCTCGCCACTTCTACCCTACTTTTTGCCTCTCACGTCAGTTGGGCAAATCAAGCTGCCGATTCCGTCGCACCCGAACAAAGTAGTGGTTTAGAAACCAAACAACTCGTTAAAGCCAATGATTGGATGGTCACCGCAGCCAACCCATTAGCAACACAAGCTGGCGCTGATGTACTTGCCCGTGGTGGTAACGCAATTGACGCCATGGTTGCCGTGCAGCTTATGCTTGGCTTAGTGGAACCTCAGTCATCAGGTATTGGTGGCGGCGCTTTCCTTGTCTATTTTGATGGCAAGGACAAGCAACTCAAGACCTACGATGGCCGTGAAACTGCGCCGCTTGATGCCACACCTCGTCTATTCCAAGACGAAAACGGACAACCGCTTAAATTCTATGATGCCGTGGTTGGCGGTCGTTCTGTTGCCACGCCGGGCACGGTGCAATTGCTGTGGGACACTCACCAGAAATACGGCAAGCTAGAATGGGCATCACTGATTAAACCTATCGCTCAGTTGGCTGAGGAAGGTTTCACCATCAGTCCACGTTTAGCTACCTTGATTGAGAATGACCAAGAGCGACTGAGCCGCTTCGCGACAACTAAAGCCTACTTCTTCAATGCCGATGGCAGCCCGAAAACAGCGGGTACTCAACTTAAGAACCCAGAATACGCGGCAACGTTAAACGCTATCTCGAAGGATGGTGCTAAAGCCTTCTACCAAGGTGAGATTTCTGCCGACATCATTAACACAGTACAAACTGCGAAAGGTAACCCGGGCGTATTAGCACAGAAAGATTTCGACGCGTATTCAATTAAGCAACGTGAGCCGGTTTGTTCTGCTTATGAAAGCTACGATATTTGCGGAATGGGGCCACCAAGCTCTGGTGCGTTAACGGTTGGACAAATCCTTACAATGACTGAGCAGTTTGACCTCAAATCATGGGGGCCAAACGACGCGAAGTCGTGGCAAGTGTTAGCGGACGCTTCTCGTTTAGCCTTTGCAGACCGTGGTATGTACATGGCAGACCAAGATTATGTGCCTATGCCAACCCAAGGGTTAGTGAATACTGACTATTTGCAGGAGCGTGCTCAGTTAATTACCGCAGGTAAGGCATTAGAGAGTGCGCCATCAGGCACCCCACCGTGGGATCATGCCATGCTGCGAAGCCAAGATATTTCTATTGAACTGCCGTCCACCAGCCACTTCAATATTGTCGATAGCGATGGCAATGTCGTATCGATGACCACCACCATTGAGAACGCATTTGGCTCACGCTTGATGGTAAGAGGCTTCCTACTCAATAACGAACTAACCGACTTCTCATTCAAGACTCATAACGATGGCAAACCTATCGCGAACCGACTCGAGCCGGGTAAGCGCCCACGTTCTTCAATGGCACCGACCATCATCATGCAAGACGATAAACCTTACATGGCGATCGGTTCTCCGGGCGGCAGTCGAATCATAGGTTATGTGGCACAAGCCATTATTGCCCACACCCAATGGGATATGGATATCCAACAAGCGATCAACCAACCACACTTCCTAAACCGCTTCGGTACGCTAGATTTGGAAAAAGGAACATCGGCGGAAAACTTTAAACCTGAGCTCGAAAAGATGGGATTTGAGGTCAACATTCGCGATCTTAACTCGGGTTTACACGCCATTCGCATCACAAAAGATGGTCTAGAAGGTGCAGCAGACCCTCGTCGTGAAGGCGCTGCTATCGGCCAATAAGGGAAAATACTCCCTTTTTACTCCCAGCCTTGTGCGAGATCTCTCACAAGGCAGTGAGTAAATATCGATATCTAACTGCGAATTTAGGCACTACTATATTGTAAGCAATTGAAATAAAACAATACGTGCATTTATCGCTCAAATAATTATATAGAAATTCGCTTATGCACCATTGCTGATAAATAAGGAATCGGTAATATGAATGGTGTCGGAAGGATGCTGACACGGAACAGGAAACGCCAAGGACTTGGTTATCTTCAGGATGAAGATTCGATTACTCAGGATGAATAATCGGCATGGATAGCGAAATGGACATTGAATGGACGCAATAGTAACTAGGATGGTTGCTACTAAGGAAAGACAATGGACACCTCTGGACGAGGAAAGGACTGAACATCAGGATGATGTAAAGGACACCGCTCAAGGAACAAGTGACGCGCGCTAACGAGGATTGTTGGCAGATCAGGATAAGATCAAGGACACCGCTAGGAAGGCGACGAAAGGAATACGCTGAAGGATAACAGCACACTATCATGGATTTGATGCATGGAGCACACTTAGTAGCCGGATTGCTGCGAGTAAGACTATAGACCCCGATGAGCGCAAGCTCTCGGGGTTTTTCTTTATCTACCGTTTCATTTATTCCCTTGTCAGCAAATAAATCAAAGACCTTTGATTACAATTCTGACATTTAAAGCATTCACTTCTTAACCACTTCAGAGTAACGTTAGTCGAACTAGGCTCAACTAGTTTCATAACCATAATAAAACTAAGGACAATTCATGTCACACGTTACCTTCAAAGGCGCTGCTGTACCACTAACAGGCACATTCCCACAAACTGGCGAACAAGCACCAAGCTTTGCACTTGCTGCAGGCGATCTTTCTGAACTGACTCTTGCTTCTCTTGAAGGCAAGAAAGTGGTTCTAAACATCTTCCCAAGCATCGACACAGCAACTTGTGCAACGAGCGTACGTACGTTCAACGCAAAAGCGGCTGAGCTTGAAAACACGGTTGTGGTTTGTATTTCTGCTGACCTACCGTTTGCCGCTGGTCGCTTCTGCGAACTAGAAGGCATTGAAGGCGTTCAACACGCTTCAACTTTCCGTTCTCCTGCGTTCGCATCAGACTACGGCGTAGCGATTGCTGAAGGCCCACTATCAGGCCTAACTACACGTGCAGTTGTGGTTGTTGATGAAAAAGGTTTGGTAACACACAGCGAGTTGGTTGCAGAGATCACTGAAGAACCAAACTACGAAGCGGCACTTGCAGCACTGTAAGTCTTCTTCCTAGGCAGAAATGCCTTAAGCTCGATTCAGCTTATTTAGACTGGTTCCGAGCAATAAAAAGAGCAGCCATTGGCTGCTCTTTCTGTTTTTAATGCGAATTACTTTTTAATGCTGAACGGTTTTTAAAGACCAAACGGCTTTCTAGATACTGAAGTAACGGATTAAAGCTGTTCTAAACGCGCGTAAGCCGTTACTAACCACTTGATGCCTTCACCGTTAAACGCGACTTGCACTCGGCTTTGCGGGCCACTTCCCTCGAAGTTGATGATGGTACCTTCACCAAACTTAGGGTGCTTAACGCGAGATCCCAAACTAAAGCCTGTTTCGTTGAAATTCTCTTTCACGGCGGTTTGGCTAAAGCGACCGCTGCTTGCAGGACGGCTCACTTGCGCCTTCATACGTACTTCATCCAGACAGGTCTCGGGCAGCTCACGAATAAAGCGTGACGGTTTGTGGTACTTGTCTTGCCCGTACAATCGACGCATCTCTGCGTAGGTGATGTAAAGCTTCTCCATCGCACGCGTCATGCCTACGTAACACAGGCGACGCTCTTCTTCCAAGCGCCCTGCTTCTTCTGCTGACATCTGGCTTGGGAACATGCCTTCTTCGACACCCACCATGAATACCATAGGAAACTCTAGACCTTTGGCACTGTGCAAAGTCATTAGCTGAACCGCGTCATCAAACTCATCAGCCTGACCTTCACCCGCCTCTAACGCTGCATGAGTCAAGAAAGCGGTAAGCATGCTCATCTCATCCGCTTCTTCTGGCTTTTCAAACTGACGCGTTGCCGTTACCAATTCTTCCAAGTTCTCAATACGAGCCTTCGACTTCTCACCCTTCTCTTGCTCGTACATCGCAAACAGACCCGACGATTTAATCACGTGGTCAGTTTGCTCATGCAGGCTAAGTTCTAACGTGTCATCTTCAAGCGCATTAATCAGCTCAATAAAGCGACTTAATGCACCCGCAGCACGACCGGGTAGCACTTGCTCTTCGATCAAAGCAACACTCGCTTCCCACATGGTTGCACCACGATCACGAGCGGCAAGACGAATCGTTTCTAACGTTTTATCGCCCAAGCCACGCGTTGGCGTATTAACCACACGTTCAAACGCGGCATCATTACTGCGGTTGCTCATTAGGCGCATGTAGCTCAAGGCGTCTCTGATTTCTTGACGCTCGAAGAATCGCATGCCGCCGTAGATTCGGTAAGGTAGACCACCTTGAATCAAAGCTTCTTCAAGAACACGCGATTGAGCGTTATTACGATAAAGCATTGCGGTATCTTCTAGCGCGCCGCCTTTCTCCTGCCACTCTTTGATTTTGCTAACCGTGAAACGCGCTTCATCTAGCTCGTTATAAGCCGAGTACACAGAGATTGGCTCGCCATCGTTGCCATCGGTCCACAGCTCTTTACCCATACGTTCGGTGTTGTTCGAGATAAGCTCGTTCGACGCCTGCAGAATGGTTTTAGTTGAACGGTAGTTTTGTTCAAGTCGAACCGTCGAAGCACCTGGGAATTCATCCAAGAACTTCTGAATATTTTCGATCTTCGCACCACGCCAACCATAGATAGATTGGTCATCATCGCCTACGATCATCACGCGACAATCTGGGCCAGCCATCATGCGCAGCCAAGCATATTGAATGTTGTTGGTATCTTGGAATTCGTCGACAAGGATATGCTTAAAGCGAGCTTGGTAGTGCTCTCGGATGTGTTTCTTATCGCGTAATAGTTCGTGCGATCTCAACAAGATTTCTGCAAAGTCGACCAAGCCAGCACGGTCACATGCTTCTTGGTAAGCAGAATAGATCTTTAACCACGTTTGAGTTATTGGATCATGGTAGGCGTCAATGTGACTTGGGCGTAATCCCTCGTCTTTCTTGCCATTGATCCACCAAGAAGCTTGCTTAGCAGGCCACTGCTTTTCATCAAGGTTTTGCGCCTTGATTAAGCGGCGTAGCAAACGAATCTGATCATCAGAATCAATGATCTGGAAATCTTCTGGCAGTTTTGCATCTAGGTAGTGAGCACGAAGGATGCGGTGACAGATACCGTGGAAGGTGCCGTTCCACATGCCTGACGAACTACCCATCATCAACTCTTCAATACGACCACGCATTTCTGCTGCCGCTTTGTTGGTGAAGGTAACCGACATAATAGAGAACGGCGATGCTTGCTCTACACTTTGCAGCCAAGCGATACGATGCACCAACACTCGCGTTTTACCACTGCCTGCACCTGCCAGAATAAGTAGGTTTTCTAAAGGTGCCGCGACCGCCTCACGTTGTTTATCGTTTAGGCCATCGAGTAAAAGCGAAGGATCTATCATTGGATATGCTCACTACTGGGTATTTATACATAAAAGTTGATTATAACCTAAACACTAGGCTGCGTTTAGGATAATAAGAAGAAAAAACAATCAAAAATTAACATCATAAATTCAGTAACTTAAAAGATAAAACATCATTAATATTGATATTTTTTATAATGCCGTGAAATTATTTCCCGGTTGTTCCTATCCTTTTTAGTAAGCAAGTTAACAATCCATTAACCTGCGATATCAAAATACTATTAAGTCCTAGAGGGAATGACTATGAAAAATTCTAATCTTGCTGTTACAGCTGCAATCACAAGTGTACTAGCGTTCGGTGGTGCAGTTCTTACATCAGCACCTGCGGAAGCAGCAGCAAAAGAAAAATGCTACGGCGTGGCAAAAGCTGGCCAAAATGATTGTGCAACTAAAACAAGCTCATGTGCGGGTACAGCAAAAGAAGACAACCAATCCGATGCATTCGTGGTCGTACCTAAAGGACTATGTGGCAAATTATCAGGTGGTAACACTCAATCATCATAATTGAGCTGCTTAGTATGGTGAGCTGACACTCAGCTCACCTCCACTTCTTATTAGGAGAATCGTTGTGACTCAAACTTTTCACCCCAACACAGGGGTTGGCCTTAGAACACCGCACTTGGACTTCTTTAGCCAAAATCCAGCCTTAGTAAGTTGGTTAGAAGTTCACAGCGAGAACTACTTCTTAGCTCAATCACCGCAACGCCAACAACTCAGAGAAATTCGTCACGCACACAACATCAGTTGTCACGGTGTTGGGTTGTCTCTCGGTTCTGTTGAGCGCATCAATCAACATCATCTTGTGCAATTAAAAGAGCTCATTGATGATATCGAACCCTTCTTGGTTTCTGATCATCTCAGTTGGAGTCAGACAGGCGGTCATTACTTCAATGACTTGTTACCGCTGCCTTATACCGAAGAAGCGCTAGAGGCCTTCTGTCGCAATGTCATCGAGGTACAAGACAGCCTGCAACGCCCTATGCTGATTGAGAACCCTTCGAGCTACCTTGCCTTCAAGCATTCTACTATTCCTGAGTGGGAATTTTTGGCTGAGGTACAAAAGCGCACTGATTGCCGACTGTTACTCGATTTCAATAATATTTTCGTCTCATCTTTTAATCATGGCTTCAGCTGTGAAGAGTATCTCAATGGAATACCGGCAGACAAAGTGGAAGAGATTCACTTGGCAGGTTTCACTAAGAAGAAACTCGAACAAGGTGAGATCTGGATAGACACCCATAGCAAGCCTGTCTGTGACGAAGTGTGGCAACTCTACACTGACTGGATAGCACAACACGGTTCGCGCCATACCTTGATAGAGTGGGATTTAGATATCCCAGAGCCACAAGTTTTATTGGCTGAAGCAACCAAAGCCAGTGACATCTTGTATCAACACGACAAGTTCATTCAAAGGAGTCGCGCATCATGAGCCACTCCCTAGCAAAAGTTCAATCGGAATTTGCTAACGCCCTACGCTACCAAAACAGTGGTGAACACTGCGACATAGTGAGCGACCATTTTACTGATGAACAGCGCATCCAGATTTATCGCAATAACTTTGTGATTAGCTTGAGTGAGGTACTCGCTGCAACCTACCCACTCACCGAGATGTTAGTTGGTGAAGAGTGCTTCCAACAAATGGCTCGTCAACATGTCTTAAGTAATCCATCAACCTCTGGTGATGTCAGTGGTTACGGTGAACACTTTGAACAAACCATACAAGCCTTTCCTGCGGTTATTGAGGCTGCACCTTACCTTTGCGAAGTGGCTATGTATGAATGGAAAAAAGATAGCTTGGTGAGATTCGTTTCAGAATCAAAAGTCGACCAACGTCCTCTGGCTGGTTTAGCTGATGTGCCACCAGAGCAACAAGGCGCTTTAGTCTTTCATCTCAAAGATTCAATAAAGCTCATTAATTCTAACTATACGATTATCGCGCTTGAACACGCTATCTATCAGCAACAACTCGATGGGTTAGACATCAACCAACCTGAGTTTGGGGTGTTAATACGAGCCGAGAATTCTCAGATTGAGAGTCATCACTTGAGTGAACAATGCCATCAGCTACTTCGCGAATTTCAATCAGGCCAAATGCTCGCAGCGATAGACCCTTCATTACTACAACATCTGAATGCTGTCATGGCGCTTAACGTCATCTCAGGCTTTTCAATCAATGCCGAATTGGAGACATAATATGGATAACAACACAGTCACAAACATGATGGCTCAATACGACAGTTTGATTGAGAAATCACAGGCACTCTTTGTTCCGGTACTACTACTATTTTGTCGCCTATGGGTGGCGTGGGTATTCTTTAATTCTGGCCTCACAAAGATAGCAACTTGGGATAGCACCCTTTACTTGTTTGAGTTGGAATACCAAGTACCACTGCTACCTTGGGAGTTAGCCGCCTACATGGGCACCGCAGCTGAATTGATTCTGCCGGTATTCTTAGCGCTTGGTCTATTAACACGACCTATGGCAGCGGTTCTGTTCGTTTTCAATATCATTGCGGTTGTGTCTTACCCAGTGTTATGGGCGCAAGGCTTCTATGATCATCAGTTGTGGGGATTAATGATTCTTATCGTTGTCGTATGGGGCGCTGGGCCATTCTCGCTTGATCGAATTTTAAAAGCACAGTTTAGAGGTTAGAACCAACTTTCATTCGCACTAAATTGATATACCCCAAAACCCAAAAAACCACTCAATTGAGTGGTTTCTTTTTAACTGGGATAAACTACTTATTCAGAAAAGCTTGTAGCTCTTCAGCAGAGATACCTTGCTCGGCTAGCTCTTTTGCTAGTAGCTGAACCTGCTCACCCTTACGAGACTCTACCACACGCTGAAATTGGTAAATGATGTCTCGCAAAGTATCGATTGGAACTTGTTTTGCCGCACTGCGAATACGCTCTTCACTTTGGTTGCCTAGCTCTTTAAGCAGTTTACCAAACATGACCTTTTCAGGTGCATCTTCCATTTGTTCTAAGACGCGCGCCATTTCGTAGGTTGTTAATGACATTACAGTATTTTCCGTTGGGGACTAACGTTTCAATGAGTGACAAATATACCATGTTTTAACGTTTCGCAAACCGCCATTTGTATATTTTGTCACCCTTGAGACTTACGCCTTAGCAAACGTCGTGTGCCACGACTTGCCTGCTTTGCTCGCAAGCACCAACAATGCTGGAACAATAAGGAACATTTGCAGCGCAATCATCACTTGAGACGTTAAATCAAGGCGTTGCATGGTACCAACAAGCAGCCCTGAGCCACTCATTTGGAACAAGCCAAGCAGCGCAGCAGCTGTGCCCGCACGGTCACCGAAAGGTTCAAGAGCCTTACCAGCAGCAGCACCGAGAATCCAAGCAAAACCCACTGAAGACAAGAAGATTGGCAGCATGAATGCGATTGGGCTAGCGTGTTCTGCAAGCACTAACATAATCACGCCCGCTAAACCCAGCGTTGAGATACCAACGACCAGTGCTTTATAGGTACCAAAGCGGTCCATAAATTTAGGTGCAGTAAACGCAGCTGCAATGTTGATGGCAGCGTTAACACCAAACCAGAAAGTAAACTCTTTCATGGTCAGGCCTAGGTTTTCCATCAACACAACTGGTGCAGAGGTTACATAAGCGAGGATGACCGCCATCGCCATCAGACACAAAGTTGCGTGGAAAAGGAATGATGGTGTTTTCAATACTGACCAGTATCGCTCAAGCTTGAACACCGCAACCTTTTCTGTCGCAGGGTTAGACTCTTTCATTTGGAAGAATAAGATAGTGCCAACAACGACTGCGAAGCCTGCCATAAAGCTAAAGTTCGAACGCCAACCAAATTGATGAGTTAACCAAGCGCCAAGAATGGGTGCCAAAGCAGGAATAAAACAGATTGCACCATTAAGGTAGCTGATCATACGGCCACTCTTCTCTGGGCCAAATAGATCGCGAACCGTTGCAAAGGCTGCTACAGAAGTCGCACAAGCTCCTAAGCCTTGTAGCAGCCGAGCCATTAGCATCATATCAATCGATTGAGCTGCCCACGCCAAGCAAGCACTCAATGCATAGATACTAACACCTCCCAATGCAACGGTTCGACGTCCTAACTTATCTGCCAAAGGGCCAGCAAATAATTGCCCGACACCCATAGCGAATAAAAACCAGGTAATCGTATCTTGTGCTAGTGCATGTTCCACGTGAAACGCTGTTGAAATTTGTGGCAGAGCTGGAAGATAAATATCTATAGCCAAAGGGCTAAATAGAACCAGCATTGCCAATAAAGCAACCTGCAGTTTACTAGGGGTTGGAAGCGCGTTAGAAGGCACAAGATTCTCCGAATGAGTTAATTTAGGTGCATAATAACCAACTAAAGATATGAACAAAAATGGCATATACTCATTAGCATTATTCCAAACAGGAAACTCATATGAATATTGAGAAACTATCGCGCCTCGACTTAAACCTACTGGTTTGCTTACAGGTGCTGATGGAAGAGCTAAGCGTCACGCGCACCGCACATCGATTGTGTCTGAGTCAATCGGCTGTAAGTAAATCGCTAGCCAAGCTTCGTGAACAATTTAATGACCCTCTTTTCACGCGAAGTGCACATGGCCTGAGACCAACACCGAAAGCGGTTTTCCTTAAGCCTCGCTTAGAAACGTTGATCAACCAACTTGATGTGCTTACCCAGCCGGAAACTTTTATTCCCAATAACAGCGACCACAGCTTTCACATCGCTGCCGTTGAGAGTGTTTACCCGCTGATTCTTCCGCACTTCTTACCAGCAATATTTAGACAAGCACCTAAGGTCAATATCAACACCCACGCGTGGACCGAGCAAACCTTTAAGAAGCTACAGCTTGGTGAACTAGATATTGGACTCACCGGCAAAGACATCGACATTAACGATGCACGTTTAACCATGCTGCCGCCAGACGACATCTGTGAGCAAGAGATCTATCGTGATGCACAAATGTGTGTGTTAAGACGCAACCACCCTGCTCTGAGTGGTAAATGGGATCTAGAAACCTACCTCGCCCAGCGCCATGTACAAGTGAGATGTGATGGTAACGACCGTTGGCTGCTCGATTACAAACTTGCCGACCTTGGGCATCAACGTGATATCGCAATCTCAGTACCGGACTTCAATAGCGCCGCTAGCCTGTGTACCTACACCGACTTTGTCTTTACCGCACCAAGCCACTTTACTTACCTTGTCGCCAAACAACTCGACTTAGTGGTTGTGCCTTTACCAATGGAATTCCCGCCGATGGCATACACTCTGTTTTGGCACCGTGATAGAGAAAATGACCCAGCGCTAACTTGGTTGCGAGATATCATCAAAGAAAAAACTCTGCATCTTAGATAAAAATGGCGTACAGCGTTTGCAGCAAACGAACAAAAGCGCTAGCTTATTGACCTAATAAGTCCCCTCATATGTATATCTACTGTGAGTGTTAACAAGGACCCTAACAATAAGGATAAACACAGATGCACAATATCACTGCTGAACGCGTTGCTGCTGTTCGAGCTTGGCTTGAAACAAACAACCTAGATGCCGTTATCATTCCACACGAAGACGAATATTTAGGTGAATACGTTCCAGCTCATAACGAGCGACTTCACTGGTTAACAGGTTTCACTGGCTCTGCTGGTGCGGCGGTTATCACTCGTGAGAACGCTGCTATTTTTGTTGATGGTCGCTACACGGTTCAGGTTCGTAAGCAGGTATCAGCAGAGTTATTTGAATATCGCCACCTTATTGAAGAGCCGGCTTTAGATTGGATCATCAGCTCTCTAGCACAAGGCAGCAAGGTTGCATTCGACCCACGCATGCACACTGCTGCTTGGTTGAAAGGCGCTCAAGCTAAACTGGCAGAGAAAGTTGAACTAACAACGCTATCTTCGAATCCAATTGATGAGCTTTGGTCTGATCGTCCTGAGCCTGTGGTATCTGATGTTCGCCAAATGACAACAGATGCAGTAGGCCAATCAAGTGAAAGCAAACGTGCGGAGATTGCTGGCTTACTAAAAGCCAAAGGTGCTGATGCCGCTATCCTTACGGAACTCGATTCGATCTGTTGGTTGCTTAACATCCGTGGTTTGGACGTATCTCGCCTACCTGTTGTGTTATCCAACGCGATAATTCACGCAGATGAAAGCGTAGATTTCTTCCTAGACCCTGCTCGTATTCCTACTGGCTTTGAAGCACACGTTGGCAATGGTATACGTGTGTCTCACCCATCAGAGCTTGAAGCACGCCTTCAATCTTTGGAAGGCAAAAATGTATCTGTCGATTCAGGTACCAGTAACGCTTGGTACACGCTGGTTCTACAAAACTCTGGTGCTCATATCATTGAAACAGCAGACCCATGCCTAATGCCAAAAGCAGCAAAGAATGAAACTGAAATTGCCGGCATGAAAGCGTGTCATATTCGTGATGGTGTTGCGATGGCGAAGTTCCTATCTTGGATTGATGCAGAAGTCGCGCAAGGTAATCTGCACAATGAAGCTGTGCTAGCAGACAAAGTTCAATCATTCCGCGAACAAGACCCAACGCTGATGGACCTAAGTTTTGACACAATTTCAGCAGCAGGCGGCAACGCAGCAATGTGTCACTACAACCACGAGAACCAACCTGAACCAGGTCAGTTAGAGATGAATACTCTTTACCTAGTCGATTCAGGTGGTCAGTACCTAGACGGCACAACCGACATCACTCGTACTATCGCAATTGGCCAGCCAAGCGCCGAAATGATCCAGCAGTTCACGTTAGCGCTTAAAGGTCACATCGGCATTGCACGTGCACGTTTCCCACAGGGTACTCGTGGTTTCCAACTTGATATCCTAGCTCGCCAGCATTTATGGGCAGAGGGCTTCGACTACGACCACGGTACTGGTCACGGCGTTGGTCATTTCCTAAGTGTTCATGAAGGTCCGCAAAGCATCTCTAAGAAGCTAATCGACGTACCTCTTGTAGAAGGCATGGTGTTATCAAACGAGCCGGGTTACTACCGTGCAGATGAATTTGGTATCCGTATCGAAAACCTAGAACTGGTGGTTGAGCTGCCAACTCAAGGTGACTTCTCAGTACTAACGTTTGAATCACTAACACGCTGCCCTATCGATAAGCGCAACATCAACGTCGATTTACTGACACGACCTGAACTTGCATGGCTTAATGATTACCACCAGAAAGTATGGAACGATGTTAGCCCATTAGTTGAAGGTGATACATTGGAATGGTTACGCCAATCAACCACTCCACTTGCTCATGCTTAATGCTTAATGCTTAATGCTTAATGCTTAATGCTTAGCTAATCCAAACTTAATGAAATGAAAAACGGCTACCTTAGGGTAGCCGTTTTTATTTGTCGATTTAACTTCGTCGATGTTTCACGTGGAACATCAATCTATGTGTTCGCTAACCAGAGTAAGCACTGTGCCAGTCTCGCCACACAGGATCAAAACCACGTTGACGAATCATTGACTCAACATCAGCAGCACTTCGCTCATCACTTATTTCAAATTGCTCGAGTTCTTCTTCATCAGAAGCATAACCACCAGGCTGGGTTTTAGACGCAGCCGACATACTGGTGATTCCCAATGGCAACACATTGTCGCGGAAAGCTGCAGACTCACGAGTCGAGAGAGACAATTCAACTTCAGGGTTTAATAAGCGATACGCACAGATAAGTTGAACCAACTGTTTATCACTCATAATCGATTTAGGCTGCAAACCACCCTCACACGGACGAAGACGTGGGAATGAAATCGAGTAACGTGTTTGCCAATAAGTGCGCTCAAGGTAGTCTAAATGAGCGGCCACGAAGAAGCAGTCAGTACGCCAATCTTCCAAGCCAATCAAAGCGCCAATACCTATCTTATCAATACCCGCTTTTGCCAAACGATCGGGCGTTTCGAGCCGGTATTCAAAATCCATTTTATTGCCACGCAAGTGGTGTTCCGCGTAGGTGCTTGGACTATACGTTTCTTGGTAAACCATCACCGCATCTAAGCCGAGAGTTTTAAGCTCTGCGTAGTCATCTTGATCAAGCGGCTGCACTTCCATCGCAAGATAGTTAAATTGTGCCTTAATATTCGGTAGCACTTCACGGAAGTACTTCATCCCGACCTTGGTTTCATGCTCACCAGTCACCAACAGTACACTATCAAACTTCATCTTTTTGATAACGGCACTTTCAGCATCGATTTCATCCAAAGTAAGTGTGCGACGCTTAATGCGGTTCTCCATTGAGAAACCACAATACGTGCACGCATTCGCACACAAGTTTGAGAGGTACAATGGAATATACAGCGACATTGTATTGCCGAATCGCTTGCGTGTTAGTGCCAACGATTGTTGCGCCATCTGCTCTAAGTAAGGTTCTGCTGCCGGAGAGATAAGAGCCTTAAAGTCTTCCAAGTCGCGTTTTGGCTTACTCAGAGCGCGCTCAACATCCGCCGCCGTTTTGCTGAAGATAGACATACCAATGTCATCCCAGTTGAGCTGTTTAAATCGATCAACAAACGTCATAGGGACACTACTCGTCTAGAAATGAAGTTAGCGGACTAGAAGCAACCGCGTGAGACACCTGACCAGCGAGACCAGAAAGGTAAGCCATACGGCCAGCTTCAACTGCCAGTTTAAAAGCAATCGCCATATCAACAGGCTGTTGAGACGCAGCTATTGCTGTGTTCACTAAAACGGCATCTGCGCCCATTTCCATTGCACGAGCAGCATGAGAAGGCGCACCGATACCGGCGTCAACAATCACAGGGACATTCGCTTGGTCGATAATGATCTCTAAGAAGTCTGCCGAAGCGATACCTTTGTTCGATCCAATCGGCGCACCTAACGGCATAACCGCAGCACAACCGACCTCTTCTAAGCGTTTACACAACACAGGGTCAGCATGACAGTAAGGCAACACAACAAAGCCATCTTTAACCAGTTGCTCAGCCGCTTTTAATGTCTCAATTGGGTCTGGCATCAAGTACTTTGGATCTGGGTGAATTTCCAGTTTGAGCCAGTTTGTGCCTAGCGCTTCGCGAGCCAAGTGCGCAGCAAAGATGGCATCCTTCGCGTTCTTAGCCCCAGAGGTATTTGGTAATAAGTTCACGCCAGCATCAATGATCGGCTGTAAAATATCATCTTGTTCAGAGCGAATATCAACTCTTTTCAACGCCATGGTTGCCAGTTGAGAACCGGAAGCTTCGATAGCGCTCGCCATCAAGTACTTATTCGCGAACTTACCCGTTCCAGTGAAGAGTCGTGATTGAAACGTTTTATCTGCGATAGTTAACATGGTTAGCCTCCTGCAATGGCTTGGAAAAGAGAAATAGCATCGCCTTCATTGACGACCGTTTGTTGCCACTGACTACGCGGGACAACCGCATTATTGATAGCAAATACACAGCCCAGATCGGGTAGTGAAAGCGCTTGGATGATATCCGCTAGAGACGACGATTGTGCAACCTGTTCTGGTTGCTCATTGATAGAGATCGTTATGTTGCTCATTGGGTTTCTTCCTCTAAATAGTTAACTGTAGATGTGCAGCAAACGGGACATTCACTATCTTGAGTAACACTTAAGTTTTGCCAGTTCATCGTCTGACCATCAAACAGTTTGAGCTGATGTGTTGCGACTTGGAACTCGCCAGTACTAATGCGCTGAATCGCAGCCAGTGCTTGGAGGTTGCCTATGGTGCCAACGACTGGGCCGATGATGCCGCTATCGCTACAACGTGTCGTTTTCGGATGGTGACTGAACGGGAATAAACAGTGATAGCACCCTTTCTGCTTCTGATAATCAAAGACAATAAACTGCCCCTTCCAGCCAATCGCTGAACCAGAAATCAGAGGCGTTCTACTGCCGAAACATGCTTGGTTAACCTGCTGACGTGACTCAAAGTTGTCAGTACAATCCAACACCAAATCAGCAAGCATCACCTCAAGATCAAGTTGGCTTTGAGTCATTCGCTTATTGATGGTTCTCACTTGGCTTCGACCATTAAGCTCGCTCAGTTGTTGCTTCAGAGCTTCAACCTTAGGTGAACCTAACTGACTTTCCTTGAACGCTACCTGTCGTTGCAGGTTGGACGAGTCCACACAGTCATCATCAACCAATACGATTTTCCCGATACCGGAAGCCGCAAGATAGAGAGCTGCAGCATTGCCTAAGCCACCACAACCGATGACCAACACATGGCTATCTAATAGATTGCGTTGCCCTTGCTCACCTACTTCAGGAAGTGCGAGTTGTCGTTGATAACGAATGAATTCGAAATCACTCAGCATGACTTAGCTCCTGAGTTACCTCATTAGCAGCACTTGTAGAACTGTCAGCCATTAATGCTTCGAAGAACTCAATCACTTGTTTTGGGTCTTCGGCTAACGTAATCGCACGCACAACAGCAAGGCTCGATACCCCACAACTCCACACCTGTGCAGCCGTCGACTGGTCAATTCCACCAATCGCAACCGTCGGATAACCGGTCAGTTCTTCTGTGTATGGGATAGTATCAATCAGCTGCTGATAGAGAGATAAACGCACAAGCCCTTGAGGCTTCGATGGCATCTGCTTAGTGGTGGTTGGGAAAATATGCCCCAGCGCAATATAGCTTGGGTTGATTTGCACAATACGTAGCAACTCGTAATAACCATGAGTCGATAGACCGATCTTAATACCAGCTTGGCTCAGTTGAGATAGGTTGGATTCTTCTATGTCCTCTTGTCCTAAATGAACACCAAAAGCATTATGTTTAAGTGCCAATTGCCAATAGTCATTGATAAAAACCTGAGCGTTGTGCTCTCTACCGAGTTTGATAGATCGTGCGATTTGTTGTTCTAAATCTGCTTGCTGTTGGTTCTTAATACGCAGTTGAACAGTGTTGATTCCAAGCTTGAGTAGCCTTTCGATCCACTCAACATCATCAACCACTGGGTATAGCCCTAGGCTACTCTTACTCAGTTCAGGGAATGAGAGTGATGTTCCTTGGTGCGCCCAACCAACACTAATATCCAGTAGCTCATCTTCGAGAACGGGAATAGGAAAGTTTTGATAGTTTGCTGGCCATGTTCCACGTGAAACATTAGATGCTGCGCGAGCCAAAACCAGTGCATCTTCTAATGGGAACTCCAATGCCAACAAAGTAACTAACCAAGCAAAGTGGCCACTACTATCTAACTCCTGATGAGCTGGAGTTTCATTCCTGATAGCACGATTAGCATCTAGCTGTGACCAGAGATCCAATACAGCTGAGTCATCTAAGACACCGATATAGATAGTATTCGGAGTTTGTTCCAAGGCACAGCGGATATCAGCTAGCGCCACTGAATGACTGTAATCAACGATATGATCAAGCTCACTTGAGCGACACTCCGCCAATGAATCAACATCATGAGCAAAACCAATAGATAACGCTTGCTGAGCATCAACGATAGAGAAACATTTAGTTGGGCTTACACCCAACTCAACTGCATCGGTTGCCAAGCCCTGTCGCTTAGCAACCAATAGACAGCTTTGCACCTCTCCCGTTAGCTCAATATTTTGAGATGGGATAAGAATCTTCACTGTCATTATTCCTCTAATTGAGCTTCTTTTGCGCCTACTGCAGGATGATAAAGTTCAGAGCCAGTATCACGAAACTCTTGGGATTTCTGACGCATCCCTTCCAACGGGTTATCTAGCATCTTAATCTCGATAGCCTGATCAGCAGCCACTTGTTCAGTGTCTTTCGCGTACTCTCGAACTTCTTGAGAGATCTTCATTGAACAGAATTTAGGGCCACACATTGAGCAGAAATGAGCAACCTTGCCCGACTCTTGCGGTAAGGTTTCATCATGGAAAGAGCGCGCAGTTTCCGGATCAAGAGCTAGGTTGAATTGGTCTTCCCAACGGAATTCAAAACGTGCCTTTGATAAAGCGTTATCTCGGATTTGTGCACCCGGATGTCCTTTAGCCAAGTCTGCAGCGTGTGCAGCCAGCTTGTAAGTAATCAGGCCAGTCTTCACATCTTCTTTGTTTGGTAAGCCTAGATGCTCTTTAGGGGTTACATAACAGAGCATCGCACAGCCGTACCAACCAATCATGGCCGCGCCAATTCCAGAGGTAATGTGGTCATAACCAGGGGCAATATCGGTAGTCAATGGACCTAATGTATAGAACGGTGCTTCATGGCAGTGCTCTAACTGCTCGTCCATGTTCTCTTTAATTAGGTGCATTGGTACATGTCCAGGGCCTTCAATGATCACCTGCACGTCGTATTCCCAAGCAACCTTAGTCAACTCACCCAAAGTACGTAATTCGGAGAATTGAGCTTCATCATTGGCATCAGCAATCGAACCTGGACGTAGACCGTCACCTAATGACAGAGCGACATCGTACTTCGCACAGATCTCACAGATCTCACGGAAGTGGGTATAAAGGAAGCTTTCTTGGTGATGAGCAAGACACCATTTAGCGATGATAGAGCCGCCACGAGAGACAATACCAGTCACACGTTTAGCGGTCATAGGAACGTAGCGAAGCAATAAGCCTGCGTGGATAGTAAAGTAATCAACACCCTGCTCTGCTTGTTCAATCAAGGTATCGCGCATCACTTCCCAGTTAAGGTCTTCCGCAACGCCATTCACTTTTTCAAGCGCTTGATACATTGGAACTGTACCAATTGGTACTGGGCTATTACGTAGGATCCATTCGCGAGTCTCGTGAATATTACGACCGGTAGAAAGGTCCATCACGGTATCTCCACCCCAGCGAGTTGACCAGACTAACTTCTCAACTTCTTCTTCAATCGAAGAACTTACTGAAGAGTTACCGATATTGGCGTTCACTTTCACTAAGAAGTTTCGGCCAATAATCATCGGCTCGGATTCAGGATGGTTAATGTTCGACGGAATGATAGCTCGGCCTTCAGCGACTTCTTTACGCACGAACTCAGGGGTGATTTCTTTCGGCAGGTTTGCGCCAAAGTTATGGCCAGGGTGTTGGTGGTTCAACTGCTCATCAGCAAATTTCTGACGTCCCATGTTCTCACGTATCGCAATGTACTCCATCTCAGGAGTAATAATCCCCTGACGAGCATAGTGCAGCTGAGTAACACATTGATCGCCAGTCGCGCGACGAATTCTAGGCAGATTACCGTAACGAAGGTCGTCTAGAGTTTCATCTTCTAAACGCTCTTTGGTATAAACAGAGCTTACATCGTCTAATAGTTCTGTATCACCGCGCTCTTCAATCCATTGCTCTCGTAACTTAGGAAGGCCACTGTAAAGGTCAATTTCGTGCGTAGGGTCAGTATAAACACCAGAAGTGTCGTATACATGAATTGGTGCATTAGGTTCGAATACAGGATCTTTTTTGGTACCACCAACAAGGCTATCTGCTAGTGATATTTCTCGTACAGGGACTTGAATGTCCTCGCGAGATCCTTGGATGTAAGCTTTTTTTGAATTTGGATAAGGTTGCACGGATAAAGAATCAATGAAATTCTTCGCTTCCAGTCTTGCTTGTTTACGACTCGACATAGCATTTTTCCTTGGCTTTTAGCCATTATTTATAGGGATAAAAATGCTTGACGGATAAGATGCTACAAGAGGGATCACAGCAAGAAAATACAGTTGTGATCTGGAGATAGATCTCTAGAAGGATTCTAGTTAGATATCTACTCTTGTTCCCTTCGCAGGTATTAGCCTGATCAGGTTCAACGGATCCCGAGTTAACGGTCTCAGCCATATGGCACTCCGACAAGTACGATCGAGTATATAAAAACGGCTTAGATAAACCAAGCCGAGCTGTTAACAAATCGTAAGAAAGTTTTAAGACTTTATCAGAAGTTGGAAGCCGATCCATGCGGCTGAAATACTGAGCACCACATTGAGCAGTACATTGAGTCCCATCTTGAAAAACGCGCCCTGCTGCATAAGAAGCACGTTATCCATCGAAAACGTAGAAAATGTCGTCAGGGCTCCAAGGAAACCAAGACCGATAATTTGTCTCCACGGCTCCGTCGCAACCATCTCATTTTCAAACGCGGCGATGAGCAATCCCATAATCAAAGAGCCAATCACGTTAACAGTCAGCGTACCGTAAGGAAAACCACGCCCTAACATCACAACGCATAACTCTGAAATCAAGTAACGTGAACAAGCACCAAACGCGCCACCGATGGCGATAAAACCTAGAATAGATAACTGACCCATGAATCCTCCCAAACAATAATCCCTATATTCTAGCTTTAACGCCGATAAAAGCGAGGGTAGAAACTAAGAATGCATACGCAAATATTAAACGTTACAGGTGTCACTTAACTTCAATATATCCCATCAAACCCGTTTTCATGTGTTCGATAACATGACAGTGATACATCCAGCGGCCAGGGTTGTCGGCAACAAATGCTGCTTTCGCTCGACCATTCTTTCCAAGTAACACTGTATCGGTATGGAAAGGCTCTTCAACTTTCTTCCCATCAAGTTCCAATACAGTGAATGTATGGCCGTGAATATGAATCGGGTGATGATATTGAGTGACGTTCTTAAGATCGAATATATAGGTTTTACCCAATTCTAAAGTCGCCAACGGTTCAGGGATATTATCTTTGCTCATTCCCCCCCATGCTCGCTTATTAGTTAGCCAAAACTTAGGCATAGATTTTCCATCTTTGGATACTGGAGAAACCGCCCCTTCCCATTCAAATAAAAAGTCGATTTCTTCTGCATTAGCCAAATCTAAATTGGGCACTGGATTAAGGGGTAAAGAAGGTAGAGAGCGATTCTCAACAAAGGTTGAATCTACAACCTCGAACTCACACAAAGAGAAAGGAAAGCGTCCTTTCATTTGAAGGACGCTCACTCGCCCACCGGCTTTGGGTGCTATCAATCCAATATCCACCCGCATCCCTGGGCCAATTTTATGTTGCGTCAGTTTATAAGGCGTTTTTACAGGGTTACCATCAATGGCAATCACCCATGCCTCAGCCCCTTCGACTGCAATAGGGTAAGTGATCGTATTATCGACATTTGCGATACGCAGCCTGGTCGTTGCATGTTGTTTTAACTGATAGACAGGCTCATGTATTCCATTAACGCTACTCCACTCTCCTGGCGTACCCATACGGGCACTGAGTCGTGGGATCATTAGATCTTTCCATTGGCCTTTCTTATCTATATGCCAATGTTTAAGCATCAGTGCGTGCTCTTCATCAAACGGCACTGGAATGCTCTCCTCTACGATAATAAGACCAACCAAACCCATACCAAGCTGCTTAACGCTGTTCATATGTGGGTGATACCAAAACGTACCAGCATCTGGTGGCGTAAATTCATAAATGAATGTTTCACCTGGCATGATCGGTGGCTGACTTAAGAAGGGAACCCCATCCATTTCGATGGGAATTCTTAAACCATGCCAATGAATAGTCGTCGGTTCAGCGAGCTTATTCGTAAAGCGGATCGTAACCTTTTCACCCTGTCGACATCGAATCATCGGAGCAGGGATCTGTCCATTAAAGGCTAAAACATTGGTATTAAATCCCGTCACCAACTCAGCTGTTGAAGGCTCTGCCGTTAGGTCGTAAACATGCTTTCCTTGTTCATCAACCAACCGTTTTATTGAGCAAGCGGGCAGTACAGTGAGTGCAGATATAGCGATAGATGATTGAATAAACTTACGACGGGAGATATCCATATTTGTTGCCTTTTAGTAATAACGACCAAAATGTAACAAAATATTGAGAATAATTCTCATAAAGAAGTGTGGTTTGTGCTGTTGGTTGTTTATAAAAGAGGCTGAGATAAGTAAGCACTTACATTTTTAAGGCCAGGTTTTATTAAAAGTAAGAATTGTCGACTAAAAATTGAACAAGTCTAAAGCAAATAACAGAACTTCTGCTGAGGCGTAGATATGACAGGCTGGAGGTTTCAACTCCAACACGCGCTGTTTTGGTCAGTCGGGGGATCCGCTGCTCTGTTAATGGCGTATATTGGATTCAGAAAACAAAAAGGCTCTAGCATTTCTGCTAGAGCCTTAAATATGGCAGGGGTGGAGAGATTCGAACTCCCAACACGCGGATTTGGAATCCGCT
>NZ_JBFSVK010000040.1:0-35087 GCF_041467855.1 Vibrio sp. 10N.247.311.51
TAGCGAGTAGCGAGTAGCGAGTAGCGAGTAGCGAGTAGCGAGTAGCGAGTAGCGAAATTATTTAGGGTTGGCGTTTAGCGTCAACCCTTTTTGCTTCTGTGCACCTAAGAGATGTTAAGCACTGAGCTCTTGGATTTGAGCAACAATCGCTTTTAATCCATTACCACGAGATGGGCTAAGGTGGGTAATTAGACCGATTTGTTCAAAGTAACCATCAATATCGAACGCTTGAACCTGCTCTGATGTTTTTCCATCATACGCAGCCATTACTAATGCAATCAGACCGCGAACGATACGCGCATCAGAATCAGCACAAAAGTGCCAAACACCATCGATATTCTGAGAAACCAACCACACTTGGCTTTCACAGCCAGAGACAATCACCTGCTCACTTTTCAGTTCATCAGGCATCGTTGGCAGTTTCTTACCCCATTGAATCACTTGGCGATAACGGTCTTCCCAGCCGCTGAATGTCTGCATTTTCGCGACAATATCATCACTGGTAATTTCAGTGCCGAATGGAGAGCTTGGGAATGTGGTCATTTTAATATCCAGTCGATTATTAATTGAGTAGAAGACGTTACTTAGTGTGCTTTTGAATCAGCTTTTCAACGATACGCGAAACAGCCACAAAACCAAACGTCGCGGTTACAACCGTTGCCGCACCAAAACCCGTCGCACAATCCATGCGCTTTGGACCTTCTGCTGTTGCTTTCGCAGCACATACACTGCCGTCAGCTTGAGGGTATTTCAGCTGTTCAGTTGAGAACACACAATCGATACCAAACTTACGTGCTGGATTCTTAGGGAAATTATGATGACGACGAAGGGTATCTTTAAGCTTCTTCGCTAGCGGATCTTGAATCGTCTTAGTCAGATCAGCCACTTTGATTTGAGTGGGATCGATTTGACCACCTGCACCACCGGTGGTGATCACCTTAATTTTGTTGCTACGACAATATGCCAACAGTGAAGCCTTAGCTTTCATGCTATCAATCGCATCTAACACAAAGTCGAACTCTTTCGATAGGTATTCAGCCTGATTGTCTGGGCCAATAAAGTCGTCAATCAGGTTAACTTTACACTCAGGGTTAATCAGCTTAACGCGCTCTGCCATCACTTCGATTTTGCTTTTACCAACGGTACCCGACATTGCGTGGATCTGACGGTTGATGTTAGTTACACACACGTCATCCATATCGATCAAAGTCAGCTCACCTAAACCAGTACGAGCAAGCGCTTCAACCGCCCATGAACCGACACCACCAATACCGATCACACACACGTGTGCTGCTCTAAGTATGTCGACTTCACTATTGCCATATAGGCGACGGGTGCCACCAAATCGTTGGTCATAGTTTTCTGAAGCTGGAGTGGTCAATTCACGCATTGTTGCCGCCAATTTATTTCTGAGAAAAAGAAAAGAGTGCGTTTTATACGCACTCTTGAATAAAAAGTCTAGGGGATTAGCGATTCGCTTTCAATGCCCTATTTTATTGTCGCTTACTCAACCTTTTCAGGAGGCAAAGCCCAAGGCGCTTCAGTTGCGCTGCCATCTAAACCGAGCTTCCACACACGACCAAAATGCTTGTAATGGCCCGCTTCAGTTCCTGCTCTTGGCCCCATACCGTGGTAAAGGTCCAAATGGTTTTGCTTAACCGCGCCGCCCGTATCCAAAACCAATAGCAGTCTTAGTTGATGAGCGCCGCTCCAAGTACCATCAGCATTCAATAATGGAACCTCAGCAAGAATCGGCGTCCCCATAGGCAAGATAGAGCGATCGCCCGCAACCGCCGCCATAGGTAATAGAGGAATGCCCGCGCTACCCATCACAGATAGGTCGTCTCTCGCTTCAAAAAACACGAAAGATGGGTTTTGCTCAAGCAGCTCTTTGACCACTTCAGGATCGTTTGCCAATACCCACTCTTTGATTGCTTTTAGCGACATTTTTTCGCGTGGAACTAAGCCTCGTTCAATCAGAACACGGCCAATGCTCACATAAGCTTTATTGTTCTTACCCGCGTAGGCGAAATACTGCAGCGTGTCATCATCACCGAAGTGCACAAATCCACTGCCCTGTACTTCCATCATAAATGGGTCGATACGGTTGGCTGAGTAACCTAACTCAAGGCCCTGACCTTCTAGTGCACCGTTGTAAATCTCTTGGCGTGTTGGACACTCTTTACCACACTCAGGAAGCCCGTAAACAGGGTAACGATATTCTTCATTCGCTTCGTGGCGCAGCTCCATCACAGGAGAAAAGTAACCCGTGAACAAAACATTACCTTGCTTATCACCACCGCCTAGTTGAGCAGTTTGAACGCCAAAATTAGCGAGTTCGCTTGGATCCCCACTCAGCATCGCCCACTCATTGAGTTGTTGATAAAGCGGCTCATAGATTTTAGCCATCGAAGGGGATTTAGAAACCACCATCTCAGCTTGCTCTGCAAATGCGGTGTAGTCTCTTGGTTTATTGGATTCAACCTGATCGACCTGATTCAAGGTGCGGGGAAATTCGTCATCAAGGTGTTGTTGAGCAAGATCAGTGGGTTGAGCACAGCCAAATAGCAAAGAGGCCGCGACTAGGGGAAGCCATTTTTTAATCACAAGAGTCATCCTAAAAATTCTATGCATCGAGGATGACAAAAACAGTCAGATAACACAATCGTAGATTGTAAGAGTTTACAATAAGATAACCTACCGGACGGAGTTATCGATGTGACCTTTAAGACGGAAGATGGGATTGTAGTGACTGTCAGAATCGAGCACCATTTCTGTATTGTCAGAGTTGGTCATGCGGAAGCGATAGGTTTTATCACCCGCCTTGTATTCAAAGTAGTTACCGTCAAAATCAAAGCTCGTCGAAACAACAGATCCACGAACTGACACACCATTAGCATTAAGTACAAACTCATCTGTCGCATAATGTGCAACATCCTGCTCTATCCAAGTACCGTATATCAGATTGTCGGGCGTCGCCGCATCTTGCACTCGGGAAAGCACATCGCCGAACAAAGAAACCACCGCAAACGAACCCACCAAGGCTAGAACCATTAAACAGCGTTCAATAATCTTACGCTTCAACTTAGATTGATTGCGCTGATCAGCTTCGCTGTAGAGGCCTTTGGTTATCTCATCGATTTTGTTGTTTGTCGCTGGAGCTTGTTGCATTCGGTGACTACTCATAAGGATGCTATGCGCATTCTACACTGAGACAGTTTATATATTGAAGCCTAGATAAGAATAGTTTGCGCTTTATTCCAAAAAGGTGTTGTTTACATTTGAATTTAAATGCTAAATTATCGAATAAATAAACAAAATGGACTTGTTCTGTGAAATTAAGAAGTACAGCGCTAGTAAAAGGTTTCAGACAATCAACCCCTTACGTAAATGCTCACCGTGGCAAAACCATGGTCATTATGCTGGGAGGCGAAGCCGTTGCCGACAGGAACTTTGGTAACATTATTAGTGATATAGCCTTGCTCCACAGCCTTGGAGTAAAGATTGTTCTCGTTCACGGGGCAAGACCGCAGATCAACCAATTACTCGCCAAGCAAGATTGCCATACGCCTTATCATAAGAATATTAGGGTCACTGATGAATATTCTTTGGGCGTCGCTATGCAGGCTGCAGGCCAACTACAACTTGCCATCACAGCTCGACTTTCGATGAGTTTGAATAACACCCCGATGGCAGGCACTCAACTCAATGTGATGAGCGGCAATTTCATTACCGCTCAGCCGCTAGGCGTCGATGACGGTACGGATTATTGCCATAGCGGGCGTATTCGTCGAATCGATATCGAAGGGATCAATCGCACGCTTGACCAAGGTTCTATCGTACTGCTTGGCCCTATTGCTAGCTCCGTGACTGGCGAAAGCTTTAACCTGCTTTCTGAAGAGGTCGCAACCCAAGTTGCTATTCGTTTAAAGGCCGACAAGCTGATTGGCTTTTGCTCAGAACAAGGGGTAACAGATGAACGCGGTAACGTGCTCGCCGAGCTCTTCCCTAAAGACGCCAAGCAAATTCTAGAACGCTTAACGGAATCTCAAAACCCAGCCGAAGACATGAGCACAGGAACACTGCGCTTCTTGAAAGGAGCGATCTCCGCTTGTCGTGCTGGTGTGCCTCGTTGTCACCTAATTAGCTACAAAGTAGATGGCGCATTAATCCAAGAATTGTTCTCTTTTGATGGTATTGGAACTCAAGTAGTCATGGCGAGTGCCGAGCAAGTAAGACAAGCTCAGATTGACGATATTGGTGGCATCTTTGACCTTATTCGTCCTTTGGAAGAACAAGGCATTCTCGTTCGTCGCTCAAGAGAACAATTGGAACAAGAGATTCACCGTTTTACGATCATCGAAAAAGATGGGCTGATTATTGGTTGCGCTGCGCTATATGCGTATCCGGAAGATCACATGGCAGAGATGGCGTGTGTGGCGATTCACCCTGACTATCGCGATGGAAACCGTGGGCAATTGTTGCTGGATTACATGCGTCACCAATCAAAATCTCGTGATATCGACCAAATTTTTGTCCTTACTACGCACAGCCTTCACTGGTTCCGTGAACAAGGTTTTTACGAGATAGCAGTTGATGAATTACCGATGGAAAAACAAGGGTTATACAACTATCAGAGAAACTCAAAAATCTTGGCGCTCAACGTATAAATAAAGTTTTGGAGCACAATCTCACTTCGACAGAAAAATAATTGCAAATGTAATCGTTTTCTATATGGGATTTATTAACTATGCACTTTCACTCACACGTATAATTGTATAGAATTTAGACGCTTTAATAATCTTAACAAATGTTTTTATTGGAATTGCCATCTCGATAGTCACATCGAACTCATTGAGGTGGTCACTGCACGGATTGCTATACCCGTTGACGGTCAGCACGCTAACATTAGCTCTGCTCGTTAATATAAACAGCAAAAAGAGCAACATTGATATGAGAACCATTGTTTGTAACTCGCTGCAAAGTTTTTGGGATATGGCTGATAACCAATTCTTAGAAGGGCTAGACGTACACTGCGTGTTCCCTGTTAGCGAGAATCTAAAAGAGTTTATTTTGAATTGCCAAGCAAAGTACAAGATAAACCACATATCGTTTACTCGAGCGTTTTTAAGCAAAGAGTCTTAATAACGTTCAAAGCAACCAGGGATGGTTGCTTTGTGTTTATCTAGATCTAAGTTCAAGCCCTTCTCTAGCGGCTCGTTAAAGACTAGTTGGTTAAACGACTGCCTAAACCACTCACTCGCTCTGTTTTCACCTTAATCCCACGCTTCAACACGTTGGTATCGCTGAACATCATCAGTCGATTCTTCGCACGTGTAATACCGGTATAGATAAGCTCCCGCGTTAAAATAGGGCTGAAATCTGGCGGCAAGATCATTAAGGTCAGATCAAACTCACTACCTTGAGATTTGTGTATTGTCATTGCATAAGCCGTTTCATGATCGGGCACTCGGCTTGGCAGCACAGCTTTCACACTGCCGTCTGGCAACTCAAAATACACCTTCAATCGAGGTGCCGAACTTGCCTCATTTGACTCTAGATTAATTGAATCGGCTTCGAGCATACAGATACCAATATCACCATTGTACAAACCTAAACCATGATCATTACGCGTCATCATGACTGGTCGCCCGTGATACCACAGTTCATCATTATGAGGGCTCACCAAACGTCTTGCGGCCAGTGCTCTTTCAATTCTGTGGTTGAGGCCTTTAACACCAAAGTCCCCTTCACGAATGGAACACAACAGTCGGCATTGGCTGAACAAATCGAGTACCGATTTTACGCGTGCTTCTTGAGTTTCTAACTCTTCCAATGGCACATTCATTCTATTGAGGTACGCACCATACTCGTTAACCAAGGTACGCAGCATCAAGTTATAGCTGTCACTCGACAGAGGGTGGTTTTCGATATCGCCAAATCCTTTAGCAAACACTTGATCTACTTGATTCGCAGAGCCGTTGTTGATTGCTTTTGCCAACTGCCCGATACCGGAGCGCGCATCGAAACGATAACTCTTCTGCAGCATACACAAGCTATCCGCAATCGCAGGCGGATTCACCGCTCCAGCTTTGTCTTGTCTGGGTTTAGCTATCGCATCAAAACCTGTCATCTCTGCAATCAAATTGCCTTGCGCTGTGCTGTACCCTGCAGAGTTGAATGAACAGATATCACCGAGCACAGCACCTGCCTCTACTGAAGCGAGTTGGTCTTTATCACCCAATAAGATGAGCCTTGCGTGCTCAGGAAGTGCATCAACCAGCTTATACATCATCGACAGATCAACCATAGAAGCTTCATCCACTACCAAGATATCAAGGTGGAGTGGATTGCGTCGGTTATGTCTAAACTCAGCACGGTTAGGAATCGCGCCGAGTAATCTGTGTAAGGTGCTGGATTCTGTTGGTATGTTGGCTTTTACTTCAGGCGCTAATGGCAACTGTTCAATCGCTTTACCAATCGACTCGGTTAAACGTGCCGCGGCTTTACCCGTCGGTGCCACCAGTTTAATCGTTGGCGTTTTACCTTGGCTGAGCGATTGCTCGACCATAGCCGACAGTAATTTGGTTACTGTGGTCGTTTTACCGGTCCCCGGCCCACCAGAAATCACCGCAAAACGACGACTCAGTGCCACCGCGGCTGCAACTTTTTGCCAGTTCAAACATGCCGATAACGGAACCAAGTCGTCCAGCACATCTAAGTCCGTCACTTGCTTGGCTTGCACTATCGCTTGGTCGATTGCGCCCCAATTCAAAGATTGCTCATCGACGATATCAAGATAATCACACACCAGCTGTTGGCGTAATACTTGAGACGTCTGTTGGTTTGCTTCAGCCTTGGCTAAAGCGTTAAAGAGAAAGTGATAACTACGTGCGAAGAGCTGATTGAGTGTTTCCGTCAGCGCCTTTTTCTGTTCAATATTGAACTCTACCGGCTTACTTAAACGGTTCAACGTTTCTGCCAGCACAACCTCGTAGTTCCAGTAACGCTGTAAGTAGACACGCTGTCCATCAAACATCAGCGGCTTAACGCACTCATTGGTTGTCCCAACTAAATTGGACGATTGAAGTATCGTCATCCAATCAATACCCATCAACTTTTGATTCAATTGCAGGGCAGTTTCACCGTACAACCCAAGTAACTGAGCTAGATCTGCCGTTTGTTCAGCGCCTACCGTATGCTGCTGTATAAGCTGAGTACAAATGTGCCCCTTGCCTAATTCATGGCTCACCACCCCAGCCAGAAAGCCGATCTCTTGAGGGTGACTCGTCGCTTGCTGCGTAATAAAACGGGCAAACTGATAATCCAACTGACGAATCGAGCCCTTATCCGCGAGGAACTTGAGTACATCCATGAGCTGTTCAGGAATAAGTGAAACTGGCTTTACAGAGTTCGCTGTTTCCATATTAGTCGTCGTTGTCATTATAGAAGCCCCATCTGTCCAGTTTCATTGTCATTCAATTGTGCTGAACGTCTGTCTATCACTTTACCGTCAATCAATTGATCCATTTCATCGAGCAAAGCCAATGTAGGTTTAGCCGAGAAAATACCTTGTTGAGATTGGCCGTCCATTCCTCTTAAAAACAAGTAATAAACCCCACCAAAATGTTGTTCATAACTGTAATCTGCAACACGGCTGCGTAAGAAACGATGCAATGCCAACGCATAGATTTGATATTGCAGATCGTAACGGTGGTCGGCCATCGCCGATTTCAATGCTTCACCATGGTAGACAGCAACATCATCACCTAAATGGTTCGATTTCCAGTCGAGGACATAGTATTTGCCTTGATGCTCGAACACCAAATCGATGAAGCCTTTCAACATGCCTTGCACGGTTTGAAAGCCAAGGTCACCCGCTTTTGCTGATAGCGGATCGTGATACTGAATGGTTTGATTCAATTCAGATGCGGCTAACACTTCGATCGGCAACAAGAATTCCATCTCGACTAATCGTTGCGTTGGGTCTTTCTCGCTTAGTTTTAAGTTCTTACCATCCAACGCAGTGTTCAGCACCGTATCGACAAGCTGTTGAAGCACGGGTAACCACTCGAGTTCGTATTGTTCTGACTCTAATAAGTGATTGATTACTTGCGTGTTATGTTCGCTGGTTGCAGGCTCGGTAAATTCAACATCCTCAAACAAGGTGTGCAAGAAGGTACCCGGGCGAGCGCCTCGAGGGAACGTGAATATAGAACGTTCAGGTTCAATCAATTCCGACTCATCTTGTTCATCCGCCGAGTCAATATCAAAGCCAGACACCTCAATAGTCGCATCATGGCTTGCTCCGTGGCTGCCCTGTTTGACTAGTCCTGAGTAACTGGTGATACGCCAAGCTCGGTCAATTGAAACCTTGAGTTCACTGGCCTGTAAGTCGTCACTCACTTGTTCTGCTTGTACAAAAACTTGCTCGTGAGCGGTTGGTGTTTCAGACAGTAGTACGCTTGAATTCTTACCCTCAATCGCTGACAGAGCTTGGTGTAACTCGGCGATGCCTTGCTCTTGTCCGTTTTGAACCAAATAACCCATAGCACTCAAGTGAACGCCAGTTGGCTCTTTGGTTGAACGCCCTTTACGTAGCGGTGCCATACCAATAAAACAGCCATAGACCGCTCGAGTCAGCGCTACGTAAATCAAACGTAGATCTTCTGCCAATCGCTCTTTGTCGGCTTGTGCCAAAGCACTATCACTGCCAGTAATATCCAGTACTGTGGTATCTGAATCATGATCGTAGAACTTGCCTTCGCTCGCTTCTCGGTAGCTCGCGACAAACGGCAAAAATACGAGGTCATATTCCAGACCTTTCGACTTATGAATAGTAACGATTTGAACCAAGTTTCTTTCTGACTCAAGGCGTTGAATGTCGTCTTCACTGCCACCTAAACCATTCTGAGCATCGGAAATCGCTTCTGCCAACCAACGCAACAAACCATAGTCACTGTCGAGCTCTTGCCTTGCTTGTTGTAGCAGTTCGCCAATATGCATCAAATCAGTGAGTGAGCGCTCACCATTTTCTTCTTCCAGTAAGCGTTCCGCGAGATGTCGTTTGCTGATCACGCTGCGCAGCATGGGTAACACGCCACGCTGTAGCCACAACTTACGATATTCTCTAAATTCGTTAACGACGTTTTCCCACACCACTTCATCGTTGTTGAGTTCATCCAATGATGCAGCATCCAGAGCAAACAATTCCGACGCTAAACTGGCGCGTAATGCACGATCATTTTCTGGTGTCAGCACCGCTTGCAACAAGCGTTGAATGTCTTGCGCGACCAAGCTGGTAAACACACTGTCTCGGTTGGATAAATACACGCTCGCGATGCCTTGCTCAGAGAGCGCGTTCTTGATCAGGCGACCTTCACTACCGGTTCGAACCAAGACAGCAATATCACCTGCATTCACGGCATGTTGTTTTTTGCCGTTATCAAAATAGGCTTGTTGATTTTGAGATGCGGTCAGAATGGTTTGAATTTGACTCGCTGTCGCCTCGGCCATGGCTTTGTGATATTCGCCTTTTGGTAATGGCTTATCTTCAGCCTCCTGCAGCCAAAAGGTCAGTGCGTGCTGAGTTTCTCCGTTCATCACCCATTGGCGTTTATCAGCCGATGGGCTAGCAGCTACGGGCAAAAATGGAATGTCTTGGTCGTAGATAAACGGGCTATCTGAATTCATAAACACTTGGTTTACCGCACTGACCATGTCAGCACTCGAACGCCAGTTAGTGCCTAACGTATAGTGAGCACTAACTTGGTTTCTTGCCTTGATGTAAGTAAAGATATCCGCGCCACGGAAACCATAGATCGCCTGTTTCGGGTCACCGATCATAAACAGACCGCATTGCGGGTTATCAAGGTAGATTCGGCTAAAAATACTGTATTGAAGCGGATCGGTATCTTGGAATTCATCGATCATCGCCACCGGGTAAAGCGTGCGAATTCTTTCCACCAGCAAGGATTGCTCATCGACATCAATCGACGCCGATAACTGAGTCAGCAAGTCATCAAATGATAGCCACTGCTTCTGTTGTTTCGCCTTGGCTAACATAGTTCGACAATGGGTAATCGCATGCGCCAGCAATGGAGCTTTCAAGTCGGCTGGGTGATTTAAGAAATCTTCAATCGCTTCGAAAACGGCATGCTGAGGCGCAGTGCCCTTTGGTGTTTTTTCAATTAGAGTGGCTTGAGAGAACTTCTCTAATTTATCTGGGAACTGATAATCATGGGTGTCGCTCTGTGCCCATGCTGTCACCGCTTCTAACCATGTCGGCAGAGATTTCTTAGTGTAGCTACGCTTGTTCACATCCGAGCCAGAGATCAAAGCCAAAAAGTCCGCTTCAGATTCACACCACAGCGCTTTAAGCTGCTTCACTTTGTCTAGGTTTTGATTGTGTAGAGTTTGCAGATCGCCCGACATCGCATCTACCGTTAGCTTCAGCGGAGAGCCCGTCAGGTAACGGTTTACGTCAGCCAATAACAAAGCGGGAGAACCCCAAATATTTCGTACCTCACCAGCCAGTTGAATCGGCAACGGGTAAAACTGCTTACGCCAGTAGTCAGCTACCACTTGCGCTTTCAGATGGCTTTCATCGGTCACAAATTCATTATCAAAACGGCTTCCTGATTCAAAAGCATTTTGGGTCAACATTCGCTGACAGAAACCGTGAATGGTGTAGACCGCTGCTTCATCCATTTGTCTTTCAGCATTAAGAAGAGTTTTAGCCGCGCCAGCATGATCATCGATGGCTTGTAACAAAGGCGCAATCACTGGGTCGTCACTTTGCCCACGTGCAAACGCAATACGTGCATCATGAATACGAGCACGGATACGATCTCGCAGCTCAGCGGTAGCCGCTTCGGTAAAGGTCACCACTAGAATTTGGTCTACGGTTAGTGGCTCATGGTGTCGTGTGGCTTCAGTCAGATCACCTTGTGGCGCAGCTGTGCCGTGCCCCAGCAGTAAGCGCAAATACAAGCCAGCAATAGTAAATGTTTTACCCGTACCCGCCGATGCTTCAATTAAACGCGCGCCATGAAGTGGAAACGTCATGGTATCGAGTGTTTTTGGAGCGATTACCTGAACACTGCTTGTGGTCGTCATGCCTTACTGCCTTTTGATAGATGAGTCTGTTAAAAATGTGACTATTGCTATAAATGTGACCTAGCGTGGAAAACGTCATTCAATTTACGTCCTACGCTGATTTGTTAATAGTTAGTGCGATCTCTCTCACGGATCAATTCGGATCGCCTCGCTACTATGCGCCCACGAGTTCAGGAGCGCGTACGAGTTTTGTACTTTACGACGTTACTTTGAACCACAGAATAATGGTCCCTCTGACCTGTGGCCGTACAGCGAACGCCCTACACTAATAATGATTTACTGGCGGCCACTTTATTTCCTGTACCTTGATTCACTTCACCTTGAAAGCAGGCGTCCCAAACGCTTACCAGCGACTCTCTTTTATCTTTCATTAATTCAGCGCACTCGCTATTGATCTTGTCGATCACAGCCACCTACTCCTGATCTTCCATATCGGCTGCTGCCAACCTTGCCGCCTGCAACACAAGTGTCGAGTACATACGTGATTGAGCAGCCAGTTCATCATCCCACTTAGGCCAAATGCGTGAGATGTAAGTATCTCTGCCCTCGCCCGTAAAAGCGAAGCTGTCGTTAAAGGTATCAGCCATTTTCTTGAGCGACTTTTCTTCGTCATCGACCCACTTACCACGGCTAAAGCCCGCTTCAACACCTGCTAATGCGGTTTTCGGAAAATAAGGCAATGGCGCTGTCATGCCTTGGTAAAACAGTCGCACTAACTCAGCTAATATACTCTTCGCTTGCTGTGCATCGCCGATAGGCTGTAGCGTTTGGTGAACCACGCCCTCTTTTCTGTCATAGCCAATAATATGGGTCGTTTTTCCGTGTCCCATAACAGCGCAGGATAGATGATCAATCCACGCTGCCAAGTAATCTTGAGAGCGTATTTTTCCGCTACGGAAACGCACTAGACCCGATTGATAGTTTTGAGTTAACCACCCCATCAAGCGAACAGGCTTACCTTCGCCTAACACGTCAAACTCGATATTCACTTCGAGATCTTGCTGTGGCGAGCCGCTCACAAATCGAATCTCTTTGGCTAAGTCTTCCGCTTGAACACAGTTGGTTTCAAATTCGATATCACCAAAAGCTCCGACCGGTAATCGACCCTGTGCTTTTTGCTCAGAGACAAACAGTCGCACCGCTTCATCTGCACCTTCTGGGTGATCCAGCAACACTTGCAGCAACGCATCTTTAAGCTGGAAGCTCTCTAGGCCATTGAGTACGAATGGTTCATCGTCTTCCATTACCGGAAGTGGCGGTTCAAACACGACTTTGAGACGGCGATTAAAGAAATACTGCACTGGTAAGCGCCAGAAACGTTGGAGTTCAACTAGATCCAATTCCAACGGATACGTTGCACCCAACAAATAATCATCCAATGCGCGATTGAACTCACCACTGCGTTCACCCGAACGGTTAGCCGCAGGTAGCCACTCTTTGGCATAGCTCAATACATGACTCGCATCACCTTGCGTAAACGCAGCAGGGCTGAACGGTGTCATGGTATGTTCAAAGCTGATTGCTTGAGTCAGCTTGATGCCTGAATCATCGCTTGGTAGTGCTTGATCTTCACTTAGGCAGTAGTTCTGTTGGCAGTACTCTATCAATTCAGAAACCAACACCGACGGCACTCGCTCGGTATTATCTTGAATCGAACGGCCGACATAGCTGATGTATAAACACTCTTGTGCTGACAGCATTGCTTCTAGGAATAGATAACGGTCATCATCACGACGAGAACGATCGCCAGGTCGTGTGCGTCCGTTCATCAGGTCAAAACCTTCTGGTGGCATTGAACGAGGGTAAACCCCATCATTCATGCCCAACAGACAAACGGTTTTGAACGGAATAGAACGCATCGGCATAAGAGTACAGAAGTTAACCTGTCCCGCTAAGAAACGCTGACTAATACGGGCGCCCGACAGTTTATTATTTAGATACTGATAAATGATGCTTGGCGACAGTTCTTGTTCGTACAAGGCATCATCAAGCTGTTCATTCAGTTGTGAAAGTGCATCACGAATCGACTTAAGCACCACCTCACCTTCCAGCTCAACCGCAAAGAAATCATCAATCATTTGCAGCAAGGTTTCACGCCACATATCGATTGATTGTGTTTCAGTCAGACGCTGGCGGTAATGGGCAATACGATCGATAAAGTGCGCTAATTTACCAGCAAGTTCGGCGTTAATACCCTGAACTTCATTGTAAGCGGCAATTGGAGAGTGTTCGGTTTCAAACAAGCCCGCAGAGTCCGACATCGCATAGCCCAATAACATGCGCTGAATACCAAATAGCCAAGTATTTTGCTCGGTTGCAGGTAGATCAAATTCCGTTGCGGTAGAAGAGTCGACACCCCAACGGATGCCCGCTTCTTCAACCCATTGCTTGGCTTGCTCGAATTGAAACTCATCAATACCAAAGCGCGCCATCATTGCTGGAATCTCTAATAGCTCTAACAACTCAGACGCTAAACAACGCGTATTCGGTAGCGCGACCAGCTGCATGAAGGCGGTCAGTATTGGACTTTCTTGGTCGGCGGTTCTATCTGAGATTGAATATGGGATATAGCGCTCACCCGGGGCATTACCAAATACCGCCTGAATCGCTGGGCTATAAGCATTAATGTCAGACACCATCACAATGATATCGCGTGGTTTCAATGTCGAATCAGCATCAAACATTGCCAACAGCTGATCATGAAGGACTTCAACCTCACGCATTGGGCTGTGACACGCATGTACAGTCAACGAGCGATCACCCAACTCAACCACCTGTTTATGGTTGCTGGAATCTAAGATGTGGTCGTCTTGATGCTCTTCTAACTGGAGAATATCGGCTTGTAGTTGATGAAGTAGATTATCTCTCTCAACATCAATAAAGAATTCGTGCTCTTCACTGTCTGATTGAGATAGCAAGAACAGGTTATCTCTGCCCAACTTACCCATAGACGCCAGCAAGCTATTACCGACAGCTTGGCTGGTATGCAGTTCGTCTTCAATATTAGCTTCAATGCCATCTTTCAATGGTGAAGCTTCACCCTCCAATTTAGGTAAACCATCAACCAACGCAAACTGCTTACGACGCTGGGCTTCAACTCTTGCCAAATATTTACGGTCGCGAATATCGCCCCAGTAATGTTGGCAAGGGTTGGTAAACATCAAGTGCACATCAATCTGCTCACCGAGTGCTTTCAACGCATCCATGTAACGAGGAGGCAACGAAGAGATACCAAACACAAATAAGCGTTTAGGCAGATGTTGCAATTTACCTTGTTGATTAGCTAGCGCTTCAATGAAGTCGTGGTACAAATTGCCACGGTGGTATTTTGATTGGCCTTGAGACAGGGTTTGCTCATAGAGTGCTTGCCACAAAATCGGTTGCCAAGGGTGCTCTTGCTGCCCTTCATCATCGACCAATTCAGCAACGGGCTCTTCCGCTTCCCACATCGCCATCCACTCCGGTCGATACACCAAGTAACCATCGAAAATGTCGGCAATTTTCTCTGCCAATTGGTACAGCTTCGAATCATCCTCGTCGTTTTCAAGATAGCGCTGTAAAGGAAGAAAATCAGGGTGGTCAAGCTTAGCGGGTAGCAAACTCATCAGCTTCCATGTCATCGCTTCCTTGTTAAAAGCACTGCGTTTAGGTACATCAGGAAGCACTTGGGTAAACATATCCCAAATGAAGGTTGCTGGAAGTGGGAAATCGATATTTGCTGCTACACCAAACTCTTTGGCGAGTTCCATCTTAAGCCATTGAGACATACCTGGGCTCTGAACCAAGATCTGCTCTTTTTCGAAAGGGTTGGCTAAAGGATCACTTTTGATTAAATGAACGAGAAGGATTTTTAAAGTATCGACTTTATTGGAATGGTAAACAGTAAACAAAGTGCACTCACGCTAATCTTGCCACAATATAAAGCCAGATTAGCATAAGTGCCGAGTTTGGATTAGGAATATAAGCTTATGAAATACTGAAAACTTAAGGTCCGTTTATCTTTTGAACTATTGCTTCTTATAATCTACTGCCTACCGCGCTTAGAACACGATGAGGTTTGTAATTCATGTAATAACGAACCGCCACATAGCCCACTACAAACGTTGCCACAATCAATTCTAGATATGCTAGGTTGAACACTTGATCCACATAGTGAGCTTCCACACCAACAGTTTGCATCCAAGCTGCCAATTTGAATAACGCCGTTGCACCAATCACAATTGGGAAGGTAAATGCGGCATAACCTGGGCTAAACGGTAAACGAAGTAGTTTGAAGAACGCTGCGTAAATGATGAACGTCATCAACACTGCAATACCAAACAATAGACCGATGATAACTGGCGAAGGATCTGCTGAAACCGTTAGGTATCCTGCTAGAGATAGACTTGCAGGTGCAGCCATAATCGCAATGGTAGGTTTCGCTGCGTCAGGCACTTCATGAGAGAAGATCAAACGGTAGATCATCACAGGTAACATTACCGCATAAATCAACAGACCAAAGACCAAAACAGCGTTTGCCACAGGCTCTAGAGTCGGGTTACCAGAGAAGGAAACATCCGCAACAATAATACCGATTGGTGGCACAAACCAGCTTGGCACCATGTGGTGGATCTCAAACTGTTTTGCTCTGTGGTATAGGAAGCTCACCAAGAACACCACGTGCAATGCCACAGATGCCAACCAAACACTTTCGCTGAGGAAGGTCGAAATTGGTGCCAAAGAAGCAGAAACAACCATACAACCCATCGCAAACGTTGGTACAACACTTCCCACGACTGGGTGAGCAAGATCTGCACGCAATAAATGTCCGTGAATCAAAAACTTCACAGCCAAAACAAGAAGCAAACATCCAGCAATCGCTGCGCTTACCCATTGAACCAAACCCGGTGTATGTAAGATATCTTGTGATACTAATACACCATCCCAGCACCAGCCTAAGCTTGCGATTGCTAGTGCTAACCCTGCCATGGGTGTTGGAGCTCCTGTTAATCTATATTTAATACGTTGAATCATGTCAGCCTCTCTTAAACTTAATTCACTAAACTTGTGAACTCATCAGCTTGTTGAAGCCATAATACGCTTGCACTTCGTTAAACAATATCCAATTATATATAACAAGTGTTCACAATTAATGAACAAAACCCATTTTCACCAGCAGAGTTAAACTAGGAATCTGATGGCTAATATTTCAATAAAACAGCTCAAAGTGTTCGTCACTATTACTCAGCACTCGACATTAACTGCTGCCTCTGAGGCTCTGTTTCTTTCTAAGGCCGCTGTCAGCATGGCACTAGGCGAAATGGAGAAGCAACTCGGCCACTCTCTATTTGACCGGGTAAACAACCGACTAATTCTCAACCAGGAGGGACATAAGTTACTTCCATTGGCGGATGAGATATTACACCGTGCTGCTGGTATTGATGTTTTGTTCCGTGATGATCAGCCTTTAAGTGGCAATCTAAAGGTCGGCGCGAGTGACACGATTGGTAATCAGGTCGCACCGTTTATTTTGTCAGGCTTTCGCGAACGAACTCAACATCAGGATCAAAGCTTGTTCATTTCAAACAGTGCGCTTATCTGCCAAAAGTTGGTGGATTATGAACTTGATATCGCGCTAATTGAAGGAAAAACATTACACCCTGAACTCATTTCGAGTCAGTTTAGCAGCGATGAAATGTGTATTATTGTTAGTAATCAACATCCTCTCGTTGCCAAAGAAAAAGTGATTTTAAGCGATTTAGAAGATAGCCATTGGATTTTACGTGAATCAGGTTCAGGGACTCGTGAGTTTTTCCTACGAGCCGTCGCACCGCGTATCGAACATTGGTATGAATCCTTTGAACTCAACACCACAGAGGCGATCATCAATTCAGTTTCCGCCAATCTTGGATTCGCGTGTTTATCACGATTGGCGGCACAACGAGCGATTGATTCAGGCCGAGTAAAAGCGCTTGATGTGCCACTCGACATGAAACGACGTTTCTGGATGCTGGTACACAAAGACAAATACCAGAGCCCGCTGCTGAAATCTTTCATGAGTTATTGTGAAGACTGGGCTACACATCAAGATTGAGGCCGTATAGTTAGGGCTCCAACTGGACTTTTAGCATCAGAAACTGTATAAAAAGCCAGTGAAATTTATCAAACTTAGAGGATTAACCATGGCTGTTATCGTCAAGTACGTGGTGGAACGCAACGGAGAAGAGAAAATGACTTTTACCTCTAAAGCCGAAGCCGACGCATACGACAAAATGCTGGATATGGCTGATGAGCTTTTTGAACTTTTAGGCAAAAGCGATTTAGTTGAAGATGAAGGCAAGCAAGAAGAACTTGCAATGTACCTAGCGAAGAACAAAGAAGAAGTTCTTTACGCATTAGGTGCTAAGCGTAAACCAGCTCCGAAAAAAGCTAAGAAGCTTGAAGCTGTTGAAGACGCAGAAGAAGATGCAGCGTAACTAGCTGATACCTCTGTTGAAAACGTCAATGACACCTCTAATAAGAGTCCGTTATTGGCGTTTTTTTATGCTTATCGAAATATAATGAACTCTGTTTATAGTCGAAATCGCTCTAAACATTCGCTTGCATGAAAGTGTGATAAAGATCTAATCTATAGTCATCAGGTGATGGGGTTCCACCTAAGCTTTTGCTTCAACCGCCCGTTCTTTTGAACCGTGCTAATGACTCCTACAGAATCGAAAACAGGTAATACTGTTGGATGTATCGCTATTCCTCCATTTTGAAATGGACTTAGTCTATTAAGACCAAGCTCCATGACGCCTTTGGATTATCGATACTCAAGATCTGTAGTGAATTAGCCGCACCTCTTCCAACACGTCCTGTTTTCTCAACGCCCTAGGTCTTCAACGACTCTAACTGTGAGAAAACATTATGCACTACTCTTCAGAAATTCAATCAATGTGCCCTATTCAAAGGGGTGATCTACACACTTCAGCACCAATTCCAGTTGAAGGCGCTATGGTTAGTCCAAAAGATGTCATCGCTATTTCTGGCTTAAGCCATGGCGTCGGCACTTGTGCACCACAACAAGGTGCAGCAAAACTAACGCTGAACGTAAAAAACGGCATCATCGAAGAAGCACTAATCGAAACAATTGGCTGTTCAGGCATGACTCAATCAGCCGCGATGGCAGCAGAAATCCTCACCGGAAGAACCATTCTTGAAGCCCTAAATACTGACTTAGTGTGTGACGCTATTAACGTAGCCATGCGTGAAATCTTCCTGCAATTTGTTTACGGTCGAACTCAATCAGCTTTCTCTGAAGGCGGTCTAGAAATTGGCGCTGCATTAGAAGACTTAGGTCAAACACAGCGCAGCCAAGTGGGTACCAGTTACTCAACCGCTGCAAAAGGCGTACGTTACCTAGAGCTTGCAGAAGGTTACGTGACCAAGCTTGCACTTGATGATCACAGCGAAGTGATTGGCTACGAATATCTCAACCTCGGCAAAATGATGAAGGCGATTAACCAAGGCGTGTCAGCCAATGAAGCGGCCGACCTTGCGACAGGGACCTATGGCCGCTTCGATGAAGCCGTGACCACTATTAACCCACGCCAACAGTAATTTTGCCAATTTAGAGGAAAGATATGATGAACACTCAATTTAATGAATCAGTAACTCGCGTATTGGCAGAAATGAACTTCGACTCTTTGGAGCAAGCAAACCAATACTGTTTATCACATAATGTCGACCCAAAAGCATTAGTGATGGACACTCAACCTATCGCTTTTGAAAGCGCTGCCGATGCCTATATCCTTGGCTCAGCACTGGCGCTATTTCGTAAAGCCACCAGCGCAGAACAAGCGGCAAATATTATTGGTGAAGGTCTTCAAGCATTCACCAAACCCGGCAGTGTTGCGGAACAACGCCAAGTTGGTATTGGACATGGCGCGCTAGCCGCTCGTCTTCTCAATGAAGAGAGCCACTGCTTCGCCTTCCTAGCGGGTCACGAGTCTTTTGCTGCAGCAGAAGGTGCGATTAAAATTGCGCTAAACGTCAACAAATCACGCAAAAACCCATTGAAAGTGATCTTAAATGGCCTAGGCAAAGATGCGGCTTATCTTATCTCGCGCATCAACGGCTTCACTTACGTGCGCACTCAATACGATTACCAAACCGGTGAACTTGTTGAAACTGAACGTCGCCGTTTCTCACAAGGCCCTCGCGGCGACATCTTGTGTTACGGCGCTGATGATGTGCGTGAAGGTGTGGCTATCATGCACAGAGAAGAAGTGGATGTCAGTATTACGGGTAACTCAACCAACCCAACTCGCTTCCAACACCCAGTCGCGGGTATCTACAAAGCAGAACGTACTCGCCAAGGTTTGCCATACTTCTCAGTTGCTTCAGGCGGCGGTACAGGTCGAACATTGCACCCAGATAACGTAGCAGCAGGTCCAGCGTCTTACGGCATGACCGATACCATGGGCAGAATGCACGCTGACGCGCAGTTCGCAGGTAGCTCTTCTGTTCCTGCTCACGTAGCGATGATGGGCTTCATCGGCATGGGCAACAACCCAATGGTCGGGGCGACGGTTGCATTGGCTGTGGCAGTGAGTGAATCTCAAAACGCATAACGGCAAAATGAGCCCCACAACCTGCCTGTTAGTTGAGAATCAAGCAATAACGAACGACTAAAACTCTACACCTATCACTAAAACCAAACAGCCAGCCTTATGCTGGCTGTTTTTTATTCACACTTGCTCTACTATCTATTTCTAATAATTATTTGTATCTAAGATTAAATACATTCTGCTGTCGTATTTAACTGCATATTTTCAAAGGAATAATATGAAAGAGCTCATCATTCATACCATTACCGTGTTCATGGGCTTTTTTGCCATCATGAACCCTATCGCCAACACACCAATCTTTCTTGGATTAACGGGTGACAATGATAGGGAGACGGTCAAATCTATCGCTTTCCGCTCGGTGTTCATCGCCTTCATCATCGTCAGCACCTTTGCTGTGTCGGGGAAGCTCATCTTCGACCTCTTTGGTATCACGCTTTACGCACTTCGCATCACTGGCGGGATCCTCGTGTTCTTGATTGGCTTTCATATGCTGCAAGGTGACTCAACGCACTCTAAAGCGAAAGAGAAGGTCAACTCAGACGCCCAACAAGATGCGGCGCTCAGTATCGCCGTCTCGCCATTGGCAATGCCAATATTGGCCGGCCCGGGCACCATTGCCACCGCGATGAACTTTGCCAGCACCGAAGGCATCTACGAAACCATCATCACCATCGTCGCCTTTGGCCTACTATGCGCCTTAACCTACGTATTGTTTGTATTCGGCGAGCGCTTCGTTAAAGCCGTTGGACCAAGTGCATTGAATGTAATTACCCGAATGATGGGTCTAATACTCGCCGTTATCGGTATGCAGATGTTGATTGAAGGTATTGAACAAGCTCATAAGGCGCTGTTTGTTTAAGCTCAGAACAACAAATTTCTGATACAAAAATAGCCAGCGATTCGCTGGCTATTTTTATTTTATTGTTAATCTATAACCTTGTATTTGAAGGCTTTAATTAACAGTACATGACGCTCCGATAAGAGCGTATCAATACTATTTATATTCAATCGTTGTTGTTTCAAATCCTAGTGGCTCTAATACTTTCTTATGCTCAGCCCAAGAAATAAATGATTCTGCATCAGTATTACATACGTCACCTGAGCCTTCCGCACATGGTTTAATACCACCATCATAGTTGACGCTATATTTCTCGGTACTTCCATCATATGTCAGGTTATTAACTTTGTAAGTTTTAAAACCATTGCCTGAAATCACAATATCTTGACGATCTGTTGATGTTAACTGAGCATCGCCTAATACATTCCAACCATCACTACCACTTGCATTATAGTTATTAACGATAACAGTGTAGTTATCAGCATCGTTCATTGTCGTCCATACTGGGTTTTCTTCAGTTCCAGTATTAACCTCCAGGCTCGTCACTGTACCTGATACACCTTTCACATCTTCTGTAAACGTGTAACGCATGCCCGATACGTACGGGAACTTACCAGCATGAGCTCCTTCCGCAAGCGTCGGCTCAATTGTGGTGTCGATAAGATTTCGAATCACTTCGCCTTTAACGGTTAAAATAGACAAGTAGTTCGAGAATGGTAATAATTCTAACGTCGCATTGCCTTCCCTGAAATCACCTGACGCGATATCCGTTCGAACACCACCAGCTCCCACCAAACCAATCTGAACATTTTTACCGGTAACAGTTGCTACCGACTGTTGATTTGCCCAATAAATCATACCTTGAGCAATCATAGGAGCAACATCTGAGCCGTGCTTATCTGTTCCAGCGTCACCAGGGCGACGCTCATGACTGATTTCAGTCGGTGCAGCTGCAACAACATCACCATACGCAGCTTCAAGAGCTGGTTTATAAGTTGCGTCGATACGGGTTCTTAAATCTATATCTTCATCTTTTATCGTAATTTTGTCGTTATTATCAATAAACGAAGTTACATCATCTTTATCAGAACTAATCATTTGATGTTCTCGATGAGAATCGTGATAAAACTCATCATTTGATAATAAAGTATTGTTCCCAACACAGGAGAGAAGATTACCATTTATGTCAAATGATACGTCAACGTCTCCGATAGCTTCCGCATACTGACCAGCTTGAACCACACAGGTCTTCTGTACCTTGTCTTTTTGTGGAATCATTTCGGCATAAATACCATTATTACCTTGATCAAGATCGGTAAAGTCACCAAGTAAAGTATGAGAGTGACCGCCAACAATAATATCGATACCCGTTGTATTGGCAGCAAGCTCCTTATCGGCAGCATTTCCTATGTGTGATAGAACAATGATTTTATTCACACCCTTGGTTTTTAAATCATTTATAGTGGCTTGAGTTGCTGTAATTTGGTCACTAAATGTCACATCACCAGTTCCGGTAGCTATCGTTGGCATATCCCCCAAAACAACACCGATTACAGCGACAACTTTCTCATCATCACTTGCATCAGAAACAGAGGTAATTGCTCTTTTTTCTGAGCCTTCAAATGCAAACAGTTGATAAGGGTATAAATTATCTACATTACTTAAAGACTGATCTTTTGATGCATCCATATTATTTGCTAGCACTGGAAAACTAACTGTATTGATGAACGATGCGAGCTTGTCAGTATCTAAATCGAATTCATGGTTCCCAAGTACCATTGCATCTAACCCCATCTGTGACAACAAGTCTGCATTTGCGGCACCTTCATTTAGCTTAAAGTAAGCGGTACCTTGCCATGCGTCACCACCATGCAAGAATAACAAAGGTTCTTTGTCAGCTTTAGCACCCGCTTTGATATCATCAGCGGCTTTCAATAGGCGAGGATAACCACCAAATTCGTTATAAACCTTCTTGCCATCAGCCCCCATAGTAAAACTTGATTTTACAGGATCAAAATTTGAGTGAGTGTCATTCACATGTGCAATTCGTAATGTCATATCGGGAACAATAATATCGTCACTGTCCGAGCCACAGCCAACCATCGCTACACCGATAGAGAGCACCAGTAAAGACTTAGTAAAATTCATAGAAGATCCTTTATTAATCGTTTTAATGTCGTTGTGGCTGGAAATATACTTAATTAATATAGGGTTATAGTGATCTTCATCTTAATTACGCAGCTGAAAAATTGAGTATTTACTCGGACTGTAAGCACAAGCGATTAATCAACAGAACTCGATCAATTCTTATAATAAACATGGATTTATAAAGAAAATGTGACTCACTCTATTGATACTGCTAACAAGAAGGTGAGTTAGATATGAGTGACAGATATGGAAATGAAAGCATACTGATTGGTTAAATAAAACGCCGTAAGATTAAGAACATGGTGCAGTATCCGGATAATGAAAACTATCGCTAGAAAGACAAGCAATATCATTTTACAGACTTTATCCCAATGCGCCCTTTCATAACGAGGGCGCTCTCTTTATGATGAACGCAATTAAATTAACTTTGCTAACGGCAGCGCTTGTTATTCGAGCCGTTGTTTTGGAATAGCAAAATCAAGACTCAACACATGGAGATTCAACATGGCTTACTTTTCACTAGCCTTCGGTACGGCAACCAAAAACCGCGACAATAAAATCATTGAAGCGTTCTTCCCTAACCCACTTCTAAACCCAAGCGATGCTCTTGTAGCGGCTGTGGCAGAAGTATCAGGTTACACTGAAGGCAACCAAGCTATCGAAATCTCTGCTGCACAAAGCGCAGAACTGGCGAAAGCATTCGCAGCAAACGATGATGCAGCTAACACATCTTTCGCAGAAAAAGCGGCAGCGTCTGAACAGTCACTTGTTCTTGTTGTTCTTGCAACTGACGAGAAGCCAGCATCGGTTGCTGAAGGCTTCCTTAAGCTACAACTTATCTCTAACCGCCTAGTACAACCACACGGTACGGTACTGGACGGCATCTTCGGTCTACTGCACAACATCGCATGGACAAACGAAGGCCCTATCGACCTTCCTGAGCTGGCTGAGCGTCAAATCGAAGCTCGCCTTGCAGGTCGCGCTTTGTCTGTAGATTGCGTAGACAAGTTCCCTAAAATGGTGGATTACGTGGTACCAACAGGTATTCGTATTGCTGATACTTCTCGTGTTCGTCTTGGCGCACATGTGGGCGAAGGCACAACAGTAATGCACGAAGGTTTCATCAACTTCAATGCTGGTACAACTGGCGTGAGCATGGTTGAAGGTCGTATCTCTGCAGGTGTTGTTGTAGGTAACGGTTCTGACATCGGCGGCGGCGCTTCTATCATGGGTACTCTGTCTGGTGGCGGTACTATGGTTATCTCTATCGGCGAAAACTGCCTACTAGGCGCAAACGCTGGTCTTGGCTTCCCTATGGGCGACCGTTGTACGGTTGAGTCTGGTCTTTACGTGACTGCGGGAACTAAGGTTCGCATGCTAGATAAAGAAGGCAACGAAGTAGAAATCATTAAAGCTCGCGACCTAGCTGGCGTTTCTGACCTTCTGTTCCGTCGTAACTCAATCACTGGCCAAATTGAATGTCTTGCGAACAAGTCTGCTGTTGAGCTAAACAGCGAGCTACACAGCAACAACTAATCTAAACGCTAGATGCTAGATGCTAGATGCTAGATGCTAGAAATTACGAAGCCGTTGGGGTTAAATCCAACGGCTTTTCTTTTATATAGGCAGAACAGAGTGGGTTATGCTTTCTCTGCGGCTAGCTGCTCAAGAGCTTGAATAGAAGTCTCTGAAACTAGTGTGCCATCCATGTAATAGCTGACCTTGTCACCATCACGAACGCCTGTCAGTACTGCTTTTTGACCATCGTTGTAAGTAATGTCCATACGAATGGTGTTCTCGTCGATTTGCTGCATCTCACCCCACTCAATCTGACGATTGTTGAAGCCAAGTGGCGCATCTTTCAGTGAATCATCAAGGCTGTCGTTCACATCAATCATGGTATCGACTTTACTATCGAAGATGTGAGGCGCGCCAGTCAATGGGTTTTTACCCGCCCAGAATTCGATCGAGTTGAATACGATGTAATCGGCTGCGGTTGTTAGTGCATAAACCGGAGCAAGCAAGAAGTTGACCCCTGCACGAGCGTAACGGTTATCTACAACCTCAACGTTGAACTTCATTAATTTACCAGTAACGGCGTTACTACCGACACACCCAGCTAACGACATGACAATCGCTGCCACTGCAACTGCTTTTGTGATTGTTGTTTTCATAGTTCCCTCTTATGCCACGATGATTGATTCAGTTTTTGCATAGCCAAACCTGCACACATACAGAAATTCATGGCCTAACAAATTGATTCCATAACATTTAGCGTAGTGGAGATTTTTAGAACAGCAAACTGCAAACGTTAATTTTTTCGCTCTGGTTCCTAAATTTTGAAAATAAAAAAGCGCAGACCTTTCGATCTGCGCTTTTCATTTTTGCATAACCTAGCCTAGATTAATGCGGCTAGTAAGAAAGTGATTAACCCACATTCTTACGTGCGTTTTGGAACATACGCATCCAAGCGCCATTCTCGCCCCAACCTTCCGGAGACCAAGAGTTTGCAACCGTACGGAATACACGCTCTGGGTGCGGCATCATGATAGTCACACGGCCATCTGTCGTCGTTAAACCAGTGATAGCGTTTGGCGAACCGTTCGGGTTGTTCGGGTATTGCTGCGTTTGGTTACCGTTGTTATCAACGTAACGTAGTGCAACCGTACCTGAGTTTTCAATCGCGTTTAGGTGGTCGTTGTCACGCACTTCTACGCGGCCTTCACCGTGAGAAACTGCGATTGGCATACGAGAGCCTTCCATGCCGTTGAAGAATACAGAATCTGACTTCTGAACCTCAACTAGGCTGAAACGCGCTTCGAAACGCTCTGATTCATTGCGAACGAAACGTGGCCAGTACTCAGCTCCTGGGATAAGTTCACGTAGGTTAGACAACATCTGACAACCGTTACACACACCTAGAGAGAAGGTATCTTCACGCTTGAAGAAGTTTTCAAACTGGTCACGAGTAGAGTCGTTAAACAGAACTGACTTAGCCCAACCTTCACCAGCGCCTAGTACATCACCGTAAGAGAAGCCACCACAAGCCACAAGGCCGTTGTACTCTTCTAGAACCGCTTGACCCGTTAAGATATCGCTCATGTGAATATCGGTAGCTTCGAAGCCTGCGCGGTCAAATGCTGCTGCCATTTCAACGTGAGAGTTAACACCCTGCTCACGCAGAATCGCCATCTTAGGCTTAGCACCTGTATTGATGAACGGCGCCGCAATATCTTCGTTAACGTCAAAGCTTAGTTTCACGTTCAGACCTGGGTCTGAATTGTCTTTCTTCGCTTCGTGTTCTTGGTCAGCACACACTGGGTTATCACGTAGACCTTGCATCTTGTGCGTGGTTTCAGCCCAGATAGTACGTAGTTCAGTACGGTTACGTTCAATCACTACAGACTCGCCAGACTTAATCACTAGCTCATCAGAAGCTTCAACAGAACCAATAACATGTGAACACGTTTCTAGGCCGTTTTCTGCAAGAGTAGCAAGTACAGCGTCTAGGTCATCGTTGCGAACTTGGATTACTGCACCCAGTTCTTCGTTGAATAGTGCCGCAAGTGTATCTTCGCCTAACGCCGCAATATCAGCGTTAACACCACAGTGACCTGCGAACGCCATTTCAGCTAGCGTTACGAATAGACCACCGTCACCTTTATCGTGGTAAGCGACAACTTGGTCGTTCGCTACAAGTGCTTGAACGCCTTCGTAGAAACCTTTTAGTTGCGCTGCGTTGTCTACGTCTGCTGGTTTATCACCAAGCTGCTTGTATACCTGTGCAAGTGCCGTCGCACCCATACGGTTCTTGCCGTTACCTAGGTCGATAAGAACTAGGCTTGTATTGCCTTTGTCAGTGCGCAATTGAGGAGTAATTGTCTTACGAACATCTTCAACACGTGCGAACGCAGTGATAACAAGAGATAGCGGAGACGTTACTTCTTTCTGCTCGCCGTTCTCTTCCCACTTAGTCTTCATCGACATTGAGTCTTTACCCACTGGGATAGTTAGACCCAATGCTGGACATAGTTCTTCACCCACCGCTTTAACCGCTTCGTAAAGACCTGCATCTTCACCTGGGTGACCTGCTGGAGACATCCAGTTAGCCGACAGTTTAATGTGTTTGATATCACCGATGTTGGTCGCTGCGATGTTAGTAATTGCTTCACCAACCGCTAGACGAGCCGATGCGCCGAAGTCTAGAAGTGCCACTGGCGTACGCTCACCAAGAGACATAGCCTCACCGTGGTAAGAGTCGTAGCTTGCCGCTGTTACAGCACAGTTAGCAACAGGAACCTGCCAAGGTCCAACCATTTGGTCACGAGCTACAAGGCCTGTTACCGAGCGGTCACCGATGGTGATAAGGAATGTTTTCTCAGCGACTGTTGGTAGACGAAGAACACGGTCAACCGCTTCGTTCATCTCGATGCCAGAACGGTCAATCGCAGGGTTGTTTGCTTTTAGCGTTTTCGCGTCACGGTGCATCTTAGGTGTTTTACCTAATAGGATGTCCATTGGCATGTCGATTGGCGTGTTGTCGAAGTGTGAATCTTCAAGTTTAAGATCACGTTCTTCCGTTGCTTTACCAACCACTGCGTATGGTGCACGCTCACGCTTACAAATCGCGTCGAATGTTGCCATGTCTTTATCAGCAACTGCCATTACGTAACGCTCTTGAGATTCGTTACACCAGATCTCAAGTGGGCTCATGCCCGGCTCATCGTTTGGTACGTCACGTAGGTTGAAGATACCGCCACGCTCACCGTCGTCTACTAGCTCAGGAAGTGCATTCGAGATGCCGCCCGCGCCCACATCATGGATGAATGCGATTGGGTTCGCATCACCTAGCTGCCAACAACGGTCGATAACTTCCTGACAACGACGCTCCATCTCTGGGTTTTCACGTTGTACAGAAGCGAAATCAAGGTCTTCAGAAGACGAACCAGAATCCATTGAAGATGCCGCACCGCCACCAAGGCCGATGTTCATCGCAGGACCACCAAGAACGATCAGGCTTGCACCTACTGGGATCTCTTTCTTCTGAACATGATCATCACGAATGTTACCTAGACCACCAGCCAGCATGATTGGCTTGTGGTAACCACGTACTTCTTCACCTGCGTGAGAGTTTACTTTCTCTTCGTAAGTACGGAAGTAACCTAGTAGGTTTGGACGACCAAATTCGTTGTTGAATGCTGCGCCACCAAGAGGACCTTCAAGCATGATATCCAGAGCAGTTACGATACGGCTCGGCTTACCAAAGTCTGTTTCCCAAGGTTGAACGAAGTTAGGGATCTTAAGGTTAGATACAGAGAAAGCAACAAGACCCGCTTTTGGCTTACCACCAATACCGGTTGCGCCTTCATCACGAATTTCACCGCCTGAACCTGTCGATGCGCCCGGCCACGGAGAGATTGCCGTTGGGTGGTTGTGCGTTTCAACTTTCATCAAGATGTGTGTTTTCTCTTGGTGGTAGTTGTACTGGCGAGTTTCTGGATCTGGGAAGAAACGACCAACTTCAGAGCCAGTCATAACTGCTGCGTTATCTTTATAAGCAGACAGAACGTGTTCTGGTGTCGTTTCAAAGGTGTTCTTAATCATCTTGAACAATGATTTTTCTTGTTTAACGCCATCGATAGTCCAATCAGCGTTAAAGATCTTGTGACGACAGTGCTCTGAGTTCGCTTGTGCAAACATCATTAGCTCGATGTCAGTCGGGTTGCGACCTAGCTTCTCAGTGAAGCTTTCAAGAAGGTAATCAATCTCATCTTCTGCAAGTGCAAGACCTAGGGTAACGTTTGCTTTTTCAAGCGCTTTACGTCCGCCAGTTAATAGGTCAACTTCCGCATAAGGAGCAGGCTCAGCAACGGTAAATAGTGCCGCCGCTGATTCAAAGTCAGTGAAAACCACTTCCATCATACGGTCGTGCAGGATTGCTTTCAGCTCAACAAGTTGAAGTTCAGAAAGTTCAGCAGAGGTTTCAATGTAGAAAGCAGTACCGCGCTCTAGACGTGACACTTTAGCCAGTCCGCAGTTGTGTGCGATATCGGTTGATTTTGAAGACCAAGGCGAGATAGTGCCTGGGCGTGGCGTTGCAAGCAGCAGTAAACCTTCAGGTTCATGCTCTTCAATCGTTGGACCGTAAGTCAGTAGCTTTTCTAGCTTCTCAACTTCAGACTCATCTAGATCTGACGTTAGATCAGCAAAGTGGGCAAACTCAGCGTAAATACCTGTTACAGGTAAGCTTAATTCACGACAAAGCTCTAAAAGCTTGTTAACACGAAACTCAGATAGAGCTGGGGAGCCACGCAAAATTCTCATGTGCTTACGTCTCTTATGCAGTTGATTAAGGTAGTATTGGAATAAATTCAGTGGGTTATAGGAACAACCTAACTGTTTTCTTCGAAGCTATTCCCGAAGGTTGCCAAACCTATGCCGATTCCACCTCTTCAATGCGAGCGCATTATAAAGCATTTCTTTTTGTGACGTAACACCAAAAGCAACCGTTTGCGTGATTTTTTTTATCTTTCTGCGTAAATGGTACTTTTGCTGCATTTATCACCACTTTTACAACTGTTTAATTAAACCTGCTTTGCCAGCCTTGCGGGGTTTGGTATAAAGGGGCTTCCACTTTTCGAGATTTCATTTTGATGCCTAAATTTACGCTCATCTTTTCGTCTAAGTTCCTTCTGCTCGCCATCGCCCTATTTGGGTTGGCTGGATGCCAGATTGAATCTGAACCTAAAAGTGTCCTTGAGCAGATACGAGATCGTGGCGTTCTTCGTGTCGGCACCCTAAATAACCAACTCTCTTATTACATCGGTCCTGATGGCCCTGCTGGCTTGGATTACGAATTAGCTCGTGAATTTGCGCAGGAGCTTGGTGTAAAGCTTGAGGTTAAACCCGCTTACCGTTTGTCTGGCTTGTTCCCTGCACTGCAGAAAGGCGAGATCGATCTTATCGCGACCGGCTTAACACAAAACAACAAACTGACACGCGCTTATCGCGCCGCGCCTGCTTATTACTATGTAAGCCAACAGGTCGTATACAAAAAGGGCCAGTGGCGACCAAGAAACCTTGAACAACTGATCAATTTCGAGAATGAGCGTCAGGCTGACTTTGTTAAAGCGCAAACTGAATCAGAAGAGGCGGCGTCTACTGACACATTAACGCCATCTTTGGTTGTGGTGAAAGACTCACACTTTGAGCCAACACTAAAACAGCTGCAGAAAACACACGATGACTTTATCTATGATGCGGTCGGCAATGCTGATATCAACGACCTGCTCAAAGAAGTATCGACTGGCGAGCGCTTATTTACGGTTGCAGACTCAATTGAGCTATCACTGGCACAACGTTTATACCCAGACGTAGCTTTGGCTTTTGAACTGACAGAAGACCAACCTATCTCTTGGTATTTGCAGAAGTCTGAAGATGAAAGCCTTTACGCTCTGTTGATTGAGTTCTTCGGTAACCTAAAACAGTCTGGTGAACTGGCTTCACTGGAAGAGAAATACATCGGCCACATCGGTACTTTTGACTACGTTGATACTCGCGCCTTTATCCGCGCACTAGACAGCAAGCTGCCAAAATGGTCGCCGCTATTTCAAAAGTACTCTCAAGAATTTGATTGGCGTTTGATTGCCGCTTTGGCCTATCAAGAATCACACTGGAACCCTGTTGCGCGCTCACCAACGGGTGTTCGTGGCATGATGATGTTGACACTACCCACCGCGAAGAGTGTTGGGGTAACCAACCGTCTCGACCCGAAACAGTCGGTACAAGGTGGTGTTGAGTATCTGCGCCGGATCGTGAACCGAGTGCCAGATTCAATCACTCAACACGAAAAGATCTGGTTTGCCTTAGCCTCATACAATGTAGGTTACGGACACATGATGGATGCTCGACGCTTAACCAAAGCACAAGGTGGTGATCCTGACGCTTGGGGTGATGTGAAAGACAGGTTGCCTCTATTGAGACAGAAGAAATACTACAGCCAAACTCGATATGGGTATGCGCGTGGTGATGAAGCGAGAAACTACGTTGAAAACATTCGCCGTTATTACCAAAGCATTATTGGCCATGTAAATAAGCGCAATAAAGAACAAGAAGCGACCCTTGAAGGTTTGGTGGTGATCCCACCTTTAGAAACCTCAGGTGCTGAATCGAGTATCAGCGCAGCTCAGTCGACAGTTAGCAGTTCTGAGCCTTCGCAATAAAAACCAAAAGAGCAATGCCATCTAGCATTGCTCTTTTTTATTGTCTTTTTTCGACTCTTCTTTCGTCACTAAGGGATAAGGAAAGCAGGCAAGAAAATGATGATGAGATCTCGAGTGTCATATTGCAGTAACAATCGAACCTTATAACGGCACACCACAATTAAGATTATGCTCTGTTGCACTTCGATCCTGGCTTTCGACTAGAACTGCTCTTCTATTTAAGCCAAGCGTGCGACAGGCCAAACAAACGAATAACACTATAATTAAATCGTTAGTCCAAACTAAAAAGTCAGACGACAAATAGGAAATCATTGAAATGATGAAGAAACTGAAATCGAAACGCCTTGATAAGACCGTTGCTGCAAACCGTCGTAAGCGTATGCTTTCAAATAATAAGAAGAAGATCATTTGGCGCAATCGCGCTTTCATGCAGATGATTGCTGAGTAAATGTAGTTACTCAGTCAGTTTGCTTGGCACTCTTGCTATTGAGAGTGCCAAAAGCACGCTGCTATTTCTTGTTGCTAGCCTTCATCTCTGCTTCTAAACTCTGCTCTTCCAACAGACGTTCTTGCTTTCGCTTCTCTTTTATCTCTTTTCTACGACGCTTGAAAAACGCTTGTAATTGCTCACGGCACTCTTCCTCTAACAAACCATGTTCAACGTCGGCATAGTGGTATGAGGCCTGGCTTTCAAACAAATTCAACACTGTACCTGCAGCACCCGCTTTTAAGTCTGGGGCGCCAAACACAATCCGTTTTACTCGGCTGTGTAGCAAGGCACCCGCGCACATTGGGCAAGGCTCTAGCGTGACATATAAAGTGGTATCGAGTAGCCGATAGTTTTCTAAGGTTTGACCGGCTTTACGCAAGGTTTCAATTTCTGCGTGTGCCGTAGCATCGTGGCTGCCAATCGAACGGTTCCATCCTTCAGAGATAATCTCCCCATCTTTCACTAATACAGCACCCACAGGAACCTCTCCCTCACTCTCTGCTTGCTTAGCTACCTCAATGGCGCGTCGCATGAAGATTTCATCTTGAGGGGTGAATTGATGGTCTGACAAAGGGAACTCCAGATACAAAGGATAAAAACGAAAATAGGTATGCGGTGAAGCATACCTAATCTTCGTGATAATGAACAATAAAGAGATAATAGACAACAAGAGACAATGAACCATTGCCGCTTGTTGGTTGGTCTAACTGTTAGCTATTAGCATCTTCTGTGTCATCGACTATTGGCGTCGCTTTGATACTCACTATGCGATTGTTCTCAACAGAGATAATTTCAAACTGCCACTGCTGGTATTGAACAACTTCGCCTGCATCCGGTAAACGCCCGATTAACCAAGTCACAAGGCCATTCAACGTTTGGAAGCTCTCGCTTTCGCCCTCAAAATCCGATAGCTCTAAACGGTTTTTCAGTTCACTGATAGGAATCAATCCATCCACCAGCAAACCGTCTTCCACTTGCTCGGTCCAAAGATCGTTCGGGTTATTCGATAGCTCGCCAGCAATCGCCTCGAGAATATCGTAATGAGTCACAAGACCTTGAACATCGCCATACTCGTCAACAATGAATGCCATCTCAGTACCCGACTCTTTAAAGTAGCCAAGTAAACGCAGAGCTTTCATCGATTCTGGAACATAGATCGGCGAGCGAGACAGCCCCATGATCACTTGAATGCTCAAATTGCCCGCCTGATTCAGCAAGGCTTTGGCTGACACTGTACCCACCACTTTATTGAGGTGGTCTTGGCACAATGGAAATACACTGTGTTTTGATGAGCGCAGTTTCTTTAAGATTTGCTCTACTGGTTGGTCGACATCCAGAAAATCGATGTCTCGACGCGGAGTCATCAATGAGCTCACAAGGCGATCATCAAGCTGCAAGATATTACGAATCATCTCTTGTTCGCCGCGTTCAATCACACCCGATTCAGAGCCCTCTTTCACAAGTGCATGGATATCATCTTCAGTAACGCTATCTTCTTCACCGCCTCGGCCCATCAACTTAAGAATACCTTCCGTTGAAGCCGACAGCGCAAACACAAACGGCGTCGCGATTTTAGATAACCAGAAGATTGGCAACGCGACTAACACAGCGATGTTTTCAGCTTGAGACTGAGCAAAACGCTTTGGTACCAACTCACCGACAACGATGGCGAAATAGGTAATACCTACCACCACAACCGCAGTAGACAAGATATTCGCTTGTGTTGGGTCTAATCCCCACAGTTCAAGTTGAACGGCCAGTGGAGCCGATAGCGTCGCCTCACCCACAATACCGCTGAGTAGGCCGATTACCGTGATACCGATTTGGATTGTAGAGAGGAAGCGGGTTGGGTTTTCTTTGAGCTCAAGAGCAATCTGAGCGGAACGGTGTTTTTCGGCTAAGCGTTTCAGCCGACTATTTTTTGCTGCTACCAATGCAATCTCTGACATGGCAAACAGACCATTTAAAACAATTAACCCTACTAAAAGCAGAATTTTCATGTGGCTTGGATTTCCTAAATTTACCGGCCAACAATTAGCCGTAATCCGGAGTATAAGCTGAGTGCGTTTGTTTTGGATATAAAAATTTTTGGATATAAAAAAGTCTTGTATATAGAAAAAATAGCGAAAAAAAAGCCCGCACATTTCGGTGCGGGCTTCGTTGATTTTTATGTTACTTACTTTTGCTTTTCTTACTTCGCTTACATTGTGTAAGTGTAAGGTGCTTGGATACCTAGTGGGATACCAAGAGCCCAGTAAGCTAGCAAGAAGATAGACCAACCGATTAGCATCGCAATCGAGAATGGCATCATTAGAGAAGCTAGAGTACCGATACCTGTCGACTTAACGTAGCGCTGACAGTAAACAACAACCAGTGGGAAGAACACCATTAGTGGAGAGATGATGTTAGACACTGAGTCACCTACACGGTAAGCCGCTTGAGATAGCTCAGGAGAGATACCCACAACCATTAGCATTGGAACTAGGATTGGACCGATAAGAGCCCACTTAGCTGAAGCCGAACCTACAAGCAGGTTAACTGAAGCCGTTAGTAGAATCATACCAACAACCGTTGCTTCACCAGGAAGGTCCATCGCTTTCAAGCCTTCAGCACCGTAAAGTGCCAGCATAGTACCGATGTTTGATTGAGCGAATGCAGATAGGAACTGAGCACAGAAGAACGACATTACAATGTATGCGCCCATCGTTGCCATCGTCTCAGACATTGCTTTGATAACATCATTACTATTCTTGAATGTACCCGCTACACGGCCGTAAACGATACCCGGAATAATAAACAGGATGAAGATCAGAGGAACGATAGACTTCATCACTGGTGCTGAGAACGCTGTTAGCTCACCTTCAGGCGAACGAAGTGCTGAGTTTTCAGGAACCAAAGCTGCGATAAGCAGACCAATACCTGCAACCATTGCCCAACCAGCAAATTTGAATGCTTTAGATTCGATTGCCGTGAACGTGCCTAGATCAGGAGCTTGCTCTGCATCTTCATCAACAGGAGTGTTAGCAAGACGAGGCTCGATAATCTTCTCAGTTACGTACCAACCGATAGCAACAATAAGAACTGAAGATAGGCCAGTAAAGAAGATGTTCGCTAGAGGGTTAACCACGTATGCAGGGTCAAGAACGTTTGCCGCTGTTTGAGTGAAACCTGCTAGTAGCGGATCAATACCTGAAGGGATAAAGTTCGCAGAGAAACCACCTGATACACCAGCAAACGCTGCTGCAATACCCGCTAGAGGGTGACGACCCGCAGCGTGGAAGATGATACCGCCAAGAGGGATTACTAGAACGTAACCTGCATCTGCTGCTGTGTGAGACACAATAGCAACAAGAATTAGCATTGGCGTTAGTAGCTTAGCTGGCGTGAAGTTAAGCATCTTCTTAAGGCCAGTCGTAATGAAGCCTGAAGAATCTGCAACGCCAACACCTAGCATAGCAACAAGTACGATGCCTAGAGGCGCGAAGCCTGTGAACGTGGTAACCATATTCGCTAGGAAGCTAGCAAGCGCTTCACCAGTTAGTAGGTTGTTTACTTCAAGAGCAGCACCCGTTTGAGGGTTGATTAAGTCGAATGAAAGATTCGATAAAAGTGCAGATGCTACCCATTGTGCAGCGTCGCGCGTTTTGAACACTTGCACCCTACCAAAATGAACAATGATG
>NZ_JBFSVK010000041.1:0-33821 GCF_041467855.1 Vibrio sp. 10N.247.311.51
GTTCTCTTGAAATTGGAGTTTTTTATTGGATCCAGACCATTTATCAACGAAGGTTGATTGGCAGTCTTTGCATCTATAACGCTGCCTGTCGCCACTGTAGCCGAAGGCATGATAAAGATGTTTGTGGGTATGAACCGATAAGCCGAAATTATCGCAGTCATCATTACGACAAGCAGGAAGCCCATCGCTGTGAAGTTGTCTTAGGCGATGAAGTTCGCTTAACACTTCACGATTGTTAAGTAAGGGGGGGAAAGCTCCACATTCACGACAAACCATCGCTGGACGCTTAGGGTTCGCGTGTTGCAAAACATACCGTTTTGCATCGCTCAAGCCAAAGTTGTCACACGCCAATGTTTTACAAAAGTTGAGTTGCAAACCATCCGCATCTTTTGGCAGCTTGTCGTTAGACACGATCTCCCCCTCGGGATTATTTGAGCAGCCAAGCGAGCCTGGCTGCGGGGTAACGCTTTTCAATGTATCTTTTATCAAATCGTTAGATGTTGATTGCTGTCTCTAGAGCAACTTTCATCATGTCGTTGAAAGATTTTTGACGCTCTTCAGAACTTAGTTTTTCACCACGGATGATGTGGTCAGATACTGTTAGGATAGTTAGTGCTTTAGCACCAAGGTCTGCAGCAACGCCGTAGATACCAGCCGCTTCCATATCAACACCTAGGATGCCTAGCTTTTCCATTTTTTCGAAAAGGTCAGCTTCTGGAGTGTAGAAAAGGTCTGCAGAGAATACGTTACCAACTTTAACTGGAACTTCTTGTGCACGTGCTTGGTTTACTGCTTCTTCTAGAAGACCGAAATCAGCGATAGCAGCGAAGTCGTGGTTGTTGAAACGAATGCGGTTTACTTTTGAGTCAGTAGATGCACCCATACCGATAACAACGTCCATTAGTTTAACGTCGTCACGTACTGCGCCACAGCTACCTACGCGAATTACGTTTTTCACGCCGAACTCAGCGATTAGCTCGTGTACGTAGATGCAGCATGATGGGATACCCATACCGTGGCCCATTACAGAAACTTTCTTACCTTTGTAAGTGCCTGTGTAGCCAAACATGTTGCGAACGTCACAAACTTGCTTCACGTCATCAAGGAATGTTTCTGCAATGTATTTTGCGCGAAGCGGGTCGCCCGGCATAAGTACTGTTTCTGCGAAATCACCAGCTTGAGCATTAATATGAGGTGTAGCCATGGTCGTTCTCCAAAGTTTAAACGGTAATTATAGGAACAGGATTTAATCAATTACCGATTCTGTTGAATTGAATTCGTTTTGTTGAGGCAATATTAGCGAGTTAGAACGTGGCTCCATGAGACTTTAGTCACAAAATAGGTCCGTCATTATAGTTTTATTAATATTGATAACCAAATCTGTTGAAAGCGTAAAGGCAATCGATTTTGTATGGGTTAATTGCAAGCGAATGAGAGGAAAAGGCTTACATATAAACTTGTTGCCTATCAGTTCCGAGACAACAATACGTTGTAGAGACGTTTGATCAGAGATAATCTAAACTTTGATAAAAGACAAACCAAGGATTTGTATGTCGCATTGCGCTAACTCGACGCCTTTGCCGTCAATGAAAACACGACTTCACAGGGCGGCGTCGCTTGTTGTAAGAACCACTTTGCTTGCCAGCGGGATAGCTTCATCGTGGGTGTCTGCTGCAACCTTTGAATTGCCACCGACAGAAAGCCGCATTGTGGGCAGAATCCAGCAGCATGAAGTGGCGGCGGGCGAAACCTTGGCCATCATTGCCAAGCAATACGATATTGGTTTTCTCTCTTTAATGGCAGCTAACAAAGGGGTGGATCCTTTTCTTCCCGCGGAAGGCTATGTGTTAAGCATTCCAAGCCGCTTGATTTTGCCTGACACCCCAAGAAAGGGGATCGTCATCAATCTTGCTGAGTTAAGGTTGTATTACTTTGAGCCCGAGAAAAATCAGGTGCATGTTTTCCCTGTCGGCATCGGTCGAGTGGGGCGCGATACTCCCGAGATGATCACCAAGATAAGCCAAAAAAGACCGAATCCAACATGGACGCCACCAAATTCAATCCGCAAAGAGTATCTTGAAAAGGGTATTGAATTACCGAGAGTGGTTCCCGCTGGGCCGGAAAATCCATTGGGTGAGTATGCTTTGAGACTTGCTTATGGCGCTGGCGACTATTTGATCCATGGTACTAACAAAGACTTCGGAATAGGTTTACGAGTTAGCTCTGGTTGTATCCGAATGGAACCTAAAGATATTGAGTGGCTATTTGAGCAAGTGAACCGTGGTGAACAGGTCACCATTATCAATGAGCCGATTAAGGTGTCATTAGAACCAGATAGAAGTGTGTTTGTTGAAGCGCACGAGCCATTAACTCGAAGTGATGGTTCAAAGAAATCATTACAGATCCCTGTGGAACTAAAATGGTGGCTTGAAGACGCAGAACTGCCAAATTCAAAGGCGAAAGCGGTTATCTTTGCTCAAAACGGCGTACCTGTAGAGATAGCACCACCTGTGATTGAGTTTTAATTCGACTGCCTCTTCTGTAACAAGGGGCGTTTTATCTTTTCTCTACTCGAATCAATACCTTCTACTCGAATTGGTATCGCCCAAAAAAAAAAGCACCACATTCGTTAAGAAGTGGTGCTGTCTATATACTGCTTTTTGCGACTTATTTAATCTACAGCTTAATCGCGATTAGATCTCAAACTACTTAGTGTAAGACTCAGCGATGTTATCGATGCGTTCGTTAGCACGATCCGCTTCTTCTTTCGCTGCCATAGCGGCTGCTTCTGCTTCTTGAGCCTTCATTTCTGCGGCTGCTTTGTCACTCTTAAGTGCTTCAACTTCGCTTGTAAGTTGAGCCACTTGGTTAGTTAGTTGATCCATTTCTGACACTGCAGCTTCTTCTGGCTCTGAAGAACAACCGGCTAGAATGAAAACTGATGCTGCAGCTGCGATTAACGTCTTATTCATAAGAACTCCTTGCTTATTTATCATCAAAAGATGCGCTATACATTCTTTATCATATAGTCGCTTCATTAATGATTGTAGCGACTAATTTTTTAACTGCAAAAACAATAACTAAAGAAATTGCTAAATTTTTGAGGTAATTAGCTAAGCATCACGTTCTGTCTCACTTATGAGATGCAGGATTTAGAGACGACTTGAAGGTGTTTTTGGAGGGCCACCCCTTTGCTAGCAATGCATACAATGTTCTAGCTAAAGATAGATAAAGGGATAAATTTACTGTGATCTCTATCCTTATAAAGTACTTTCGCGGTATCATGTCACGTTAAATTAATTTTATTCAATACCATCATGACTGGAGAGTCCTTTGCACTTTAAAGATTTAGGCTTAGATAACCGCTTACTGAAGAACTTAAAACATTACGACTTCAAGAAGGCGACAGAGATCCAATCAAAAGCGATCCCTGTTGCTATTGCTGGTAAGGATCTATTGGCTTCATCAAAAACGGGATCAGGAAAAACATTGGCGTTTGTGTTGCCAATGATACATAAGGCATTAAAAACAAAAGCGTTTTCTGCTAAAGATCCTCGTGGTGTAATTTTGGCTCCTACTCGTGAGCTAGCGAAGCAAGTTTACGGCGAATTGCGTAGCATGCTTGGTGGTCTGTCTTATGAAGCGGCGCTTATCTTAGGTGGTGAGAACTTTAACGACCAAGTTAAAGCACTCCGTAAGTACCCTCGCTTTATCGTAGCGACGCCAGGTCGTCTTGCTGACCACCTAGAGCACCGCTCATTGTTCCTTGATGGTGTTGAAACGCTAATCCTCGATGAAGCAGACCGTATGCTTGATCTTGGCTTTGCTCCAGAACTGCGTCGCATTGCAAACGCGGCTAAGCACCGTCGTCGTCAGACGCTAATGTTCTCTGCAACGCTGGATCATGCTGAAGTGAACGGCATTGCCAATGAAATGCTGGATGCACCTAAGCGCATCTCGGTGGGTGTTTCTAACGAACAGCACCTTGATATCACTCAAAAATTCTACCTATGTGATCACCTAGATCACAAAGAAGCGATTTTAGATCGTGTATTAGAAGAAGCTGAATACCGTCAGGTCATGATCTTCACAGCAACTCGTGCTGATACTGATCGCCTAACGGATAAGCTGAATGAGAAGAAGCTTAAAGCAGTTGCACTGAGCGGTAACTTAAACCAAACGCAGCGTAATGCGATCATGAGCCAGTTTGAGCGTGCGGTTTACAAGATTTTGGTAACAACCGATGTTGCTTCTCGTGGTATCGATATTCCAAACGTAAGCCACGTAATCAACTTTGATATGCCGAAGCACACCGAAGAGTACGTCCACCGTGTTGGTCGTACTGGCCGTGCAGGTAACAAAGGCGATGCAATCTCTTTGGTTGGTCCAAAAGACTGGGACAGCTTCAAGCGTGTTGAGCTTTACCTTCAACAAGATCTTACTTTCTCTGTGCTTGAAGGCCTAAAAGGTAAGTTCAAAGGTATTAAACCTCGTAAACCTGCGTTTGCTAAAGGCGGTCCTGCGAAGAAGAAAACCAACACTCAAGCGAAGAAAACGCCGAAGAAACCAGTTAAGCGCGATAAGAGCTTCCACCAGAATGTGGCAGTGGGTGATACAGTGTTTATCCCTAAGAAAAAAGTTGCGCCAAAAACTGACGACGAGTAATCAACAGCCAGCTAAAAGCGTTTGTTTGTAAAACTGACATAAATAAAAACCGCCATTATTAGGCGGTTTTTTTGTATCTGACTTTTGTGCCTAAGAGGTGCTGCCTCAGGTTACGGAGTTGCTCTAAAGGCTTTAGAAATCAAATGTTGAGAATGAAAAAGCTAGGATATGGTCGGCAATGTATTTGTGTGTGGCGGTGGTTGGGTGCGTCACGCCCCAGAATACATAACTGTCTGAACCATAGGTCGCACAATCATTAGTTAAGCTGTGGCTTCTTAAATAGTCTGCGGCTGAGCTTCGATTGATATTAAGACAAGCATCACTCGCGTTTCGAAAGCCATGTTGTTCTGGGTTATCGGTAATGCTGGCGAACAACGCACTTGCATCGAACAACACCACGTTTTTCCCCATACCTTGGTAATACTCGGCTTGAGCTTTGATGAACTGGTTGAATTCTAAGATCTTGCCACGAACTTTTATTATCTCTTGTTCGGTAGAGTATTTGAATTGAGGGGCTTTGGTTGCATCGGGTAAGGTGAACAGCAGGATATTGTTCGCACCAGATTCTGTTAAGCGGATCAGCGCGCTGCTAAAGTCAGCCTTTACATCGGCGACTTCTCGGTTGTAATTCATGAAGTCATTGAGGCCAAACTCTAAAGTAAACAGTGAGTTTTCCGGACGATAGTTTTTGGCGACTTTCATGTAGGTCAGATAAGAGGTGACTTGATCATAAACACCAGTCAATGCCACGTATTGGTTGGTACCTGCGGCGCCACCCACAGCCCAGTTATACAGAGGGACATCTTTCGCTTTTGCTAAATACTCCGTCCAGACTAAACCATTCGAAAAGTGCCCTAAAAACCAAGAATCTGCGTTGGGGAAAGCCCATTGAGAGCCATTAAAAAGATTACCAGTGTCGGACAGGCTATCGCCAAAGGTGACAATACGGTTGATGCTATTGGCTTGAAAAGCATTGTCGTTGGTCCAGATGGAGTGATTGTAAGAGAAGCGATTATCTGCGGCAAAGTAGGTGATGTCAGCGGCGTCATGTTGGATGTCGAGCGTCTGTTCGCAACGCTGTTTGATTTCAGATTGAGGCGCATCACTGTAGAACATGTTTTTGAAAGAAACAGAAGACCACCAATATCCGTTGATCGTGTAGTAATCACCATTCTCTTTCTTGGCCCACTTCCAGTCGGTGGCCGGAGAGTCATGAGAGGCATCGGTTCGATACCAACATCGAACGTACGAATAGGTCTCTGAGCCTTGTGTACTGAGTACTTGTGCGGATGTAATTGATTCTGGTGTCGATATTGAGTCTTCAGCGGCATAAGCGCCAAAAGGCAGGGCTAACGTGAGTATTAAAGCCGTATTTTTCATCACTGTATTCTCTTTTATATTTAGATGAGCCAAACAAAAACGTTGTTGCTTGTTGCTTGTTGCTTGTTGCTTGTTGATAAGGGGATAAGTAAATAACTGGTACGACCTATATCTAAAATCAATAATTAGCGTCAATATATTCAGGGCTTTGGTGTGTCGTTAATGGCATAAGTATCAAGTTTTCAACGAGTTTATGGTTGAAAAATACCTGTTTCCAAACGGTTATTTGTCGAAAAAATTTGGTTTATTGAGAATTTGGAATTGATATTTGAGTCGGGATATTGAATGAGCAATCTCATTAAGATTAACTAAATATTAATTTAATCAATTGCTTATGGTTTTAGTTTTTATCACGATTCTGGTCGTCTGATGTTCATCGCACCTGTTTAATTCAAGTTCGCCATCACAAATATCAAATCGTTACTTTCTGTTTTATAAAATCATCATCTACGGTTCTTTTACTCATCAGAGGTCTAATCTGTTTAAGGAAAGAGCATTGAAAAAGATATTAATTTGGTCGATAGCCTGCCTATCCAGTTTTGGCGTATATGCCGGAACGAGCGCATCAGCATTAGAAGCCAGCGGATACACTGAAACGAAATACCCCATTATGTTGGTACATGGTCTGTTTGGTTTCGATACATTAGCGGGCGTCGACTATTTCTATGGCGTACCTGAATCCCTAACCAAAGATGGCGCGAGCGTATACGTCGCTCAGGTCTCTGCAACCAACAGTTCTGAGGTCCGTGGTGAACAGTTACTCAGTCAAGTTGAAACGCTGCTAGCTGCAACAGGAGCAAGTAAGGTGAATCTGGTTGGTCACAGCCACGGGGGGCCTACGGCTCGTTATGTTGCGTCGGTTCGACCGGATCTTGTGGCTTCAGTGACCAGTATTGGTGGTGTGCATAAAGGTTCTAAGGTTGCTGATCTCGTTCGAGGGAACGTATCTGAAGGCTCTGTCACAGAAGGTATTGCGGTTAAACTAGCAGGTGGATTAACGACACTGATTAACCTTTTATCTGGTGGAACGGATCTCGACCAAGACGGCCTCGCTTCTCTTGAAGCATTGACCACAGAAGGCTCGCTAGCATTCAACCAGTTTTACCCAGAGGGCGTTCCGACGTCTGAGTGTGGTGATGGTGAGTGGCAAGCAAGTAACGGCGTTTATTACTATTCATGGACAGGGTCTTCCACTTTTACCAACCTTCTTGATCCTACCGACGGAGCCATGACAATCCTAGGCTTAGCTTTCAATGAACCTAATGACGGGTTAGTAGGGGCATGCAGCGCGCATTTGGGCAAAGTCATTGGTGATGATTACAAAATGAACCACCTAGATGAGATCAATGGGTTATTGGGAATTCACCACTTGTTTGAGACCGATCCTGTGACTCTATATCGTCAGCATGCCAATCGATTGAAGTTGGCTGGCTTGTAGTCTGCAAAGCCGTTTAATAAGAAAACAAGGAAAGTATGATGAAAAAGACCGCCATTTTGTCGATAACCACGATAGCCCTGATGAGCACAGCGGCGGTCTTTTTATATCTAAATAATCAAGATACACATACTGACGACGAACAACGCGTCTCCGCATTGAAAGTTGCCTCTCAGAAAGATACCGACATCGATAACGCATCAGCCAAAGACATGATGGAATATTTCGTGTCAGGCAATACAGAATTAACCCTCGAAGAGATTCGTGACAATGTGGCAAAACACCACGAGCAATCACAAGCTACGATTGTCGATGAAGCACTGTTTGCCAAGTATCTTGAGTACAAGTCGGCACTGACATCATTGGACGTGCAATTCGACACCACATCCATTTCCGCTGATGACCTACGCGCACTCAATCAAGCACTCCTTGACCTTCAAGCTCAGTTCTTCAGTGAGAGCGAGATAAGTATTCTGTTTACGCACGACAACAGAATGAGAGAAATCGCTTTAGAAAAGTTACTTCTGAAACAGGAGGGATTAGAGGATGAAGAATACCAGCAAAGACTCGAATCCTATCTATCTGAGCAACCTGATTATGTTCAGTCGAGTCACCAGAATCAGGTGTTACTCCAACAACTCTCAAGCTCTGAAGGTCTCGATGAACAGGGTAAATACTTAAAGAGAAGCGAACTTGTTGGTGAAGAAGCAACCCAAAGACTTGAAGCACTTGATAAACAAAGAGCGGCCTTTGAAGACTCGTTAGAGGTCTACTTCGCAGAACGAAATGATGTTTTGAACGACTTAGCCCTATCAGAAACCGAACAACAAGAGACAATTGCGCAACTTAGAACTGAACATTTCCTACCAGAACAGCTTAGAAGGGTAGAAGCGATTGAAAGAATTCGAGCTAATGAAGCTAAACAGTAAAGTCATTTAGCTTAATTAAGTAAACGATTGCTTATTCTGTAATAAGGTAAATTATTGCTTATAATCAAAATTATCAACTACCTTTCTTCTCCTGAGTAAACATAAATATTTCATAGTAATACAAGACCAATTCATAATTAATTGACGTATTTATCGTGATTAATATCACATATTTATGTAAATGATAATTGATCTCATTATCGTTTGGGTGCAGTATACGCGAAATTTATTAAATTAGCGTATGGATTTGTTGAGTTTATGAAAGTGTTTGTGTTGTTAGCTTTTACTCTTTTACTGATGGGGACGGTCAGTGCTTCCGATCAGTTCTCTTGGCTTAGAGATGATTCCCGTAGCGCGAGCAACGTACTCAACTATCTTAATCAACAAAATAATAAAACTCAGCAATATCAAGAACGTATTCGGTTATTGAGTGAATCCTTGCAAGACAATTGGCAGGACAATCGCCCAGAGAGAGCTGACAAACCGTGGTTTGAAATTGATGGGTATGAGTATGCGATCCTCAATCACAATGGTGAAAGAGTTTTGTCGTCCCGATTGGTTGGGAATGAAGAATCAACGGAGCTACTTAACCTTGACGATCGATCTACCGGTCTTGATTACTATCAGTTAGCTGGCTGGGCATTAAACTCAACCAGAACACAGCTGGCGATCGCCGAAGATGACACAGGATCAGAACAGTACCGAGTCAGTGTTGTTGATCTTAAAACTCGTCAAGTTACCCCAATCGCGCGGAATGTAGACAGTACACTTGCGTGGTCGAAAGACGATCAATCTCTGTATTTGGTTCAACTTGAGCAACAAACTTCGAGACCTTATGCGCTAACGCAATACTTCTTAGACCAGTCAGAACCAAATCAATTAATTGAAGAACCAGATTCTGCGTGGTTACTGTCGTACTACCTTTCAAGTGATACGCAATTTGCTATCGTTCAGGCAAACAATGAAGATTCAAGTGAGCAACGCCTGTTAAATCTTGATACCGGCGAAATCTCTATACCTTTCTTACCTCGCAGAACTGGCGTGGAGTACTACGTTGATGTTGTTGGCTCTCGTTTATTCTCAAACAGTAACCATGCTCGCAAGGGATTTGCTTTTTACTCGGTAGCGCTTAATCAAGCATCAAAAATAGATAGTTGGAATGCTGTTTTTAAACCGAGTGATGAATCTAGAATCAGTAACTTTCATCTGTTTGAGTCTGGGCCTGTGATCATCACCCAGACTGGTGCGTCTCAATTCTTACAATTCTTCGATAACGACGGCCGTCATCGTTCAAGACAGCTGATAGCAGAACTGGGTCAAGTTGCTTGGGTAAGCCAAGTAGGTGACTACCAAAGTAACAAACTGCACATTCGAAGCATGTCTTTAACTCAGCCAGCGAAGTGGGAGCGGCTGAATACTGACACTCTAAAACGAGAGCTCTTCTCTCAAGATCACTACCCTGAATATCAAAAATCTAACTATTATTCCGAGCAAGTCATCGTCAACTCTGGCGGGGTTGCGATCCCAGTAACTTTGGCGTATCGCAAGGATAAGCTCACGAAGGATACACCTCTGTTTTTGTACGGGTACGGGGCCTACGGAATGGCGATGAAGCCTTACTTTATGCCCCAAATCATTAGCCTACTTGATGAGGGCGTGATTTATGCAATTGCACATGTTCACGGTGGCGGCTTTTATGGTGACGCTTGGTACCAAGCAGGAAAAGGGGTCAAAAAAGAGAATGCTATCTCGGATTTCATTGCTGTAGCTCGAGATTTGACGACATACGATCAAGGTAGACGCCCAATTTACGCTATGGGTGGAAGCGCTGGTGGCACTCTTGTTGCCGCAGCATTAAATCAGGCTCCTGACTTGTTTAATGGTGCAGTCCTTAAAGTCCCCTTTGTCGATGTCGTGAACAGCATGTCTGATTCTGCAATACCTCTAACGGCTCAGCAGTATGGTGAGTGGGGTAATCCAAATATTGCCGATGAATTGAAGGTAATGCAGCAATACGACCCTTATCTGAATCTTAGCGAACAAAACTACCCACCAATATTGATTCAGGTTGGCCTCAATGACCGCCGAGTTCCCTATTGGGAAGGAGCTAAGTATTACGCAAAACTTAGCGAACTAACGACCGGGAGCGGGCCTTATTTATTGTCGACAAACTTTACTCAAGGGCACTCGGCAGACAGGCGACGATCGCAATCTCAACAAGCGTTTGAGTACGCATTTCTTTTATCACTTATCCCAAAAGACATTAAAGCGGAGCAGTAAATGAAGCTTTCCCCCTTATCAGCGGCAGTACTGAGTGTACTTGCTGCCAACCTCGTGCACGCCGAATCTGAGGTTTATCACTTTGAAGAAGTGATCGTAACAGCGAATAAAATAGAACAGCCACTATCCGAAGTCGCTGGGTCAGTGGCTGTGATCACTGGTGAAGAACTAGAGAAAAAGGGTGCAACAGAGCTTTATGATGCAATAAAGAGCGAACCGGGAGTTAGTGTTTCTGGGGGAGCGGGGCGACCTCAAAACATCACTATCCGCGGAATGACAGGTAACCGTATCTTGATTGTGAAAGACGGAATCAAGTCTGCTGATGGCTTTGGTGCCAATGACATCAATGACAAGATTGGACGTAACTCGTTTGATATGTCTAACCTAGAAAGTATTGAGGTTATAAAAGGGGCGAGTTCGTCTGTATTTGGCTCAGGTGCTATTGGTGGTGTGGTGGTGGTTCGGACTAAAAAGCCGGGGGACTATTTAGAGGACAAAGATTTCTATAGTGATGTCTCTGCAACCTATACCGGTATCAGTAATAAATACAAAGGCGCAACAAACCTCGCCTTCCGTTCGGGAAAATTCGAAAGCTTGGTTAATCTTTCTTATTGGGAAGGTGAAGAAACACGAAATTTTGATGAAGACTTATATAACCGAGACATAGATGGTGTCGGTGGTGGGTACACCTTGAACTACTGGTCAAGTGATGCCTTGATGCTCAAAGGGAATGTTGAGTACTACAAAGAGAATCTAAGTCGAAAAGAAGGTACCTCTAAGATCCAAAAAGACGGTAAGTGGGACACTGAAGATTTTGACCAACAGTCTTATACTGAGACGTTTTCTGCGTATGCGGGCTTTGAGTATCTGCCCCTAAATTCTTGGTTTGAGGAGTTAGATGCCAAGATATATTGGCGTGATATGACTAATGAGGACACAACGAATCGTTTGATGTCTCGAACCAACAACAACGTTTCCGAGCTTCGTAGAACGATTGATGTTCGTGGTTTCACGGATAAACTTCTTGGTGCTAACGCCGATTTTATTAGCGCATTCCAACATCAAAACATGAGCCATACCTTGTCTTATGGCATGAGCATGGAAACCAACCTCCATGAGCGCCCAAGTCAATCTTCTGTTTTAGACTGGAACGGAGTGTCACTTAACGCGGATGTCCCTTTTGCTCCAGCTCGCTCGTACAACTTTGCTGCATTTGTTCGTGATGCGATTGAAATTGATCAGTGGACGGTGACGGCAGGTGCCCGTTTTGATTTACACCAGTTGAAACCTGAGTCACAGAGCACGATCAATGGCTACGAAGTGAAGGAACAAAGCTCTAGCGAGTTCTCACCTAGCTTATCGGTGAGTTATCAGTTAACAGAATCTCTCAACACATACCTTTCGTACAACCACGGCTTTAGAGCTCCGGGTTATGACAAAATTTATGGTTATCAAAACCATGACTTTGTCCCAATTACCCCATTTGTCATTGTGCCTAATATGGACCTAGAGGCCGAAACCAGTGATTCGTTTGAGCTAGGTAGTAAGTTTGATAATGGCCCAACTCAGTTATACGCCGCCGTTTTCTATCAGAAGTTCGATAATTTTATCGACGTTAAACAGATCACGTTTGTGCCTGACTCAAATACAGGCAACTACTACAAGCAGTATCAAAACGTAAATGGAGTCGAGACGTACGGCATCGAAGCGTCAATTGCGCATCGTTTGAGTGACTTTTGGAGTGTGAGTACCAAAGTCGGTTTTGTTGATGGTGAAGATGAGGATGGAGAAAAAGTTCGCACATTAACCCCTTGGGAAGGCAATGCCGAGGTGACTTATGACGACAACATGTTCTCCGCTTACGCGATGGTTAATTGGGCTCAAGCTATGGATAGCGTACCTCAGTGTGAAGATGATTTAGGTATCGTTACTGACTGTGCGACCACTTCTGGCTGGGCAAGTGTCGACTTGGGAGTCAGTTACTCTTGGAATTTTGGTTTGGATGTTAGCGCCAATGTTATGAATCTATTCGACAAAGAATATATCCGATACCAAGACGTTGCGGGTATTGCGGACAACAATAAAATTTACTCCACAGAACCTGGCCGCTACTTCACCGTTAACGCCAAGTATGCGTTTTAAGGAGGGTATATGAAAAAGAGCCCTCTATACCTCACTTTGTTCTTGGTTTCAGCAGCCAGTAGCGCTGCCGAGTGGGATTACCCAATTGATAATACTGTTGTGACAACGCAACAGGAAGCCAAAGCCTATTTAGAACAAGCTTACCCTGAGGTTGGTACGTTTAGGTTTCGTTATCAAACTCAGTCTAAGTTGGGGCACCACTACAACTTCGATGTATTGATCGAAGGCGAGTACCAACAACAGAAGTCTGTGGTGTTATCAACCAACATAGACGAGCAGGTTTCGCGAGTCTTCAGGAGTCTGGAAAATACCATATTACTCAATGGAATTCCGACAACGGCAGCTGAGCTTGAAGTTCCTCGTTTGCTAGAAGCTGAGCGAGCGCCAAGCTTAAGCAGCGGGCAAGTGGTTTCGACGCATGTAAATGTATTCAGTCCAGATTTGAGAACTATGGACAAAGCTGCACCACCAGAATCTTTACTTACCGATGTTAGCCAATACCCGAGTCTTCCACATTATGTACAAACTGATGTGGAGGTTTTGACCCACAGCGATGGTATCTACCTTACCAATGATCGTGTCTCTCAGGTTGATGCAGCTGCCTTATATTCTATTGATACTGACTCGGGTGCTGTAACGAACCGTGATGCTTCAAATTTCCTCGCAGCTGAAGGTGTCGCTAAGTTTACTGACCTAGCTGAACTACAAAATGTAGATTGGCAAGATACACGATTCCCGCAATTAATGGTTTTCGCTCACCTTGATCAATCTTTGCGTTATATCAGCAACTTGGGCTTCGATCTGTTTGAAGAGCCACTTGAGTTCGATGGCAGAGGTTTATCCGCAGATAACTCGACCTATTACTATGGCCCCAAAGCCGCTTTGTTTGGTATCGGTGGAGGATCTCCTGATGCACTAGATGGTGATGTGATCCTGCATGAGCTGGGGCATGGGATTCATTATCACATAGTAAAAGATTGGGCTTATGGTCATACCGGCGCAATCGGTGAAGGTTTTGGTGATTACTGGGCGGGTAGTTTTAGCTTTCGTACTCAATATGAAAATGCTCAAACTCGTGGACAAGAGTTCGAGATCGATACCGTCTTTAACTGGGATGGATACTTCGGGGTCAGGAATACCACTCGCAGCCTATGGAACCAAAGAGCACGTTACTTTAGACAAGCGGAATATCGCCCTCATGAAAGCGTTGCGGGTGAGCTAGGTGATGAGCTTTGGTCAACGCCTTTGTTCCAGGCTCTGAAAGCATCGGTTGAACAATATGGTGAGCTCGCTTTTAAAGAATTCGATTCAATTGTACTCGAATCTATGTACGGGGTTGGTCGTGGGTTGAAAATGCACAACTTAGCTGAGAGCACGCTGTTTGTGGCTCAAAAACTGTATCCAAATCGCGATTATGCCGAAATATTGAAGCAAAAATTTGATGTGCATGGGCTGGTAATAGAGCCGTTTAAGGTTGAAGTAGCTAGCCGCTATGTTGATCCAGAAAAAGCGCTAGCGATCGAGTTGTATCCCACGCTCAGACAGGCACAGGTCGACGGTCAGGTCAAAATATCGACATTAACACAGCCATTCGTTAGCGATCCTGTTAACCAACTGTTGATAGAGGCAAAACTTCCTACTGGTGAGGTTTGTGGTTCGTCAGTCATCATGAATACGAGCGTCGATTATCAATACAGCGACGCTTTGAAATCACAAAACTGGCAGCATAATTTGTCACTTGTTTATGGGTTACCTGTCCTCGAATCCGATATCAAAGAAATGAACGGCTATCTTCCAGACAGCAGATTGAGCTCAACAAATCAGCCGATCGTTGGGTTTAAAACATTTAATTACACCCTAAATGGAGCGGTTCAAACGGCAGACGAAAATTTCGGAGTGTACCTAGAGATCGATCACCCTCGATTGAGTGATTTAGTGGTCACCTTGATTTCACCTAGAGGGACACGGATAGATTTACTGAACCATAAATCGACGCGATTTTCTGGCTTTGATGGTTACTTCACACTCAAGCATGACTCGATTCTAGATTCGTTTAAGGGGGAGCCTATTAACGGATCTTGGCGCTTAGAAGTTGCCGATTATGTGAATGGTGAAACTGGGCACTTAAAACGTTGGGGTCTTGGCACTATTTCAAAATACGAGTGTGGTGAAACAACCTCATCACCAAAAGAACCAGTCGTTGCCAGCGGTTCGTCTGGTGGCTCGGCTTCACCTATGTTGATTCTATTCATGTCCTTGCTCTCGTTCGGCAGGTCATTTACTACGCGTTACTTGTCTTTAGTGGCAAGGCTCTTTAAAAACAAAACAAGAAGATAATTCTATGAAACCTCAATTGACAATTTTGGCTATCTCTTTGGCTCTTGCTGGCTGTGGTGGTTCGGGCGGTTCCGATACCTCTGCATCAGCGGCACCAACCTACACAGTGTCAGGTACAATCACAGCTCAGAATATAGACTTGCAAAGTCAGGTCTGCGCAGACATAAACCAGAACTACATGTGTGACAGCGGAGAGCCTAGTTCAACAGCTAACGCGAATGGTGAATTTAGTATTACCAGTACTAAAAAATCGATTTTATCGGTGCCTTTGTTAGCACAAGTCGATACGGGGATTGCTGCAAATAGTACAAGTGGTTCTGCATCTTCTTACGCTTACATAGCGGCACCTGGTTTACAAAAAAACGCTGGGAATGAGATCAATGGTATTAGCTCATTACTGGCTGGTTATGTTGCGGATGGATTGACGGTTACTGAGGCCAACAGCAAGTTAAAAGCGCAGTTGGCGAAAAGTGGCATCTCTATTTCTGGTGACATACAAGATGATTTATCTGCGTCTGAGCTCGCGAGTTTGGAGCAAAATATTGTATCAACAATTAAGGCGTTTAAGCACTCGAATCGTGCATTCATGCTCGCTCAGTTGAGTGCGAAGTTTGATAAGAGTGCGGCTGATTATGTCAATGGAGTACTGACTAATGAAGAGGTTGTCGCTTTTGCAAACTTCTTAGAGGGTGAATTGAAAGCTGCGACAGCATTGAATGATACCGGTGTCATACGTTACTTCTCTGATATTGATGACACACAAGATGTGGCAGAACCACAGAGCTCATTCCCCGGTCAAGATGCAGAGTATGGTTTTGATAAAACCGAGTTGAATACGAACACTGGCAATGGTTTTCAGTTCGCGAAGTTGGATGCTAATGGTCAGGTGCTTGCCGATGATGCAGCAGAGTGGTCTTGCGTTTTGGATCAACGCAGTGGCTTGATTTGGGAATCGAAAACGGATGATGAAAACTCGATTCAACACAAAGACCGCTTATTAGCCCTTGAACTGCCTGGAGTAGTAACGCGTTACGATCAGGATGTTGATCTAGCAACGTGTAAGACCAAAGGCGATCAAGTTTGTACGACCCAAGATTACGTGGAGCACATTAACTCAATTAACTTATGTGGAAAATCTGACTGGCGTTTACCAACATTTCATGAATTTTATAATCTACTCGACTTTGGTGAGACAGAAACCAACTCGGATGGTAAGGCTTACGGTTTAACTTATAAGTACTTCCCCCACCAAACGGCTGGGATCGACTACACAAGCTATATAGGGTCGGTATGGAATCAATCCATTATTTATAATCAGTACAGTAATACTGCCGTTGATGGGGGCTTTTATTACAACGAAATTGGCACCCTTGGCGGCGATCGTGGATACATCAGTTCTCTCGAAATTTACTCTGGCGACGTTGATTCTTCAGACAATTACGATTCATACCAATTTCCAGCTCGTTTAGTTTCACTACAAGGTAAATAGCGATGAAAAATTTATTAACCATTACTTTGATTGGTCTATTTTCTGCGGGTGCAATAGCACAAGAGTGCAGCTTGAATATCGAAAAATCAGCTCCAAGTACGCGTTACATTGCGAATGATAATGGGACGTTTAGCGATGAACTGACTGGATTAACGTGGATGCGTTGTCAACTAGGTAAAACTTGGGATACGAAGACATTAGCTTGTAGTGGACCTGCTGAAACGTACCATTGGCAAAGTGCGCTCTCCATGGTTGAATCAATTAATGACCAGATTGGTAGCCATGTGTTACATCAGTTTGCAGGCGTAAAAGAATGGCGCATGCCAAACATCAAAGAGTTGGTATCATTAAAAGAGGTGGCTTGTCACTCTCCAGCAATAAGTCACAAGGTGTTCGGTGATACGTTTAACGTTGAAGTCGGAAACTTAGCTTCATTTATTTGGAGCTCAACGCCTGCAGGTGGTGGACAGAGCGTGATGACGTTTGATTCGATTAATGGTGAGGTTTACCAGTACAACGCTGCACAATATAAATTTAGCGTCTTATTAGTTGCAGAATAATTTAATGGAAATGTTCTGAATAAAAAGGCCGTGGTTCTCCACGGCCTTTTAGGTTTTGGTATTTAGGTCTTAACTTAAACCTTAAACCCTAGACCTTAAAGTAGTCCAACTGCTGCTTCTGTTGCTCAGCTAGGTTAGATAGCTCGTGGCTTGCTGCAGCGGCTTGAGTAATGCCGGTTACGTTTTGGCTTACTAAGCTGTAGATGTTTGAGATATTACGGTTGATGTCTGAGGTTACTTGGCTTTGCTCTTCTGCGGCTGAGGCTACCTGAGTGTTAATCTCCGTCATATCCGTTACCGAGTTAGCAATGCCTGAAAGGGCTGTGCTTACTTCCGCTGCCAGTGTTTGGTTGTGCTCTAGCATAGCTAATGAACTGCTCATGCTCTCGTTAGCGTTGCCAGATTGAACCTGCAAACCTTCAATAATGGTTTGGATCTCTTTAGTTGAGTCTTGTGTGCGTGCCGCTAGCATTCGAACTTCATCAGCAACAACCGCGAAACCACGACCACTTTCACCTGCGCGAGCCGCTTCGATTGCTGCGTTAAGCGCAAGCAGGTTAGTTTGTTCAGAGATGCTTTGAATCACCTCAATCACTTTACCAATCTGCTCAGAGTGCTCTTTTAGCGTGCCCACAACATTTGCAGCTTCGCTTAGCTGAATCGCCATCTGTTCGTTAGCTTTGTTGCTTTCATTAAACAAGCTCATGCTGTGTGTTGCCATTTCGTCGGCTTGCTTAGACGCTGAGTCAGCTTGTACTGCGTTCTCATTAACGTGCGATGCGGTGCTTTCTAGTTGGTTTACAGCAGAAGCGACTTGCTCCACTTCTTGCTTCTCTTGGTCTGAGTTAACGCTGGACTGTGTCATTACCGCTGCTAGCTCTGTCGACGCAGAAGCCACTTCGATACTGATTCGAGACAGCGAGCTTACCGTATCACGCAGTTGGTCTACCGATTGGTTTACGTCTTGCGCAAGGCGTGAGATTTCATTATCGCCATACTCTTCTGCTTTTACTAACAAGTTACCTTTGGCTACTTCGCGCATGGTTTCCTGAATATTGCTGATCGGTTTAACAATGATACCAGCCAGCGTCCAACTGATAACTAGAGCTACAGACAGGATCACCAACAGTGCAATGGTCGCTGTATTGAGTGTGCTGGTGTGTTGCTGGCCATTGATGTCGACTTCTTGAGTCGCAAGCAGGTTCAACTTTTTAGAAAGTGTGTTGATCGCTTGCACCATGTCATTACCTGCGTGACGGTATTGGTCGATTGCAATCTGGTAGCGGTTTTCAAAATCTGAAGAGAGTGATGCATCGCCGTGCTTCGCTCTTAATAAAGGAAGCATTGTTGTACGAGAAAAGTCGACATAGTGATTCATCGCTTTGTTCATCGCTGCTACTTCATCTTGCATGCCTGGCACTGTGTCTAATGAATTCAGTAGGCGAGTATTTTGGTCGCGTTTTTGGTTTAGTGTTTCAACCAGTGTTTTTACGTCATCAGCATTGAATAGACTGTAAATCGCTTTGATGCGCATGCCATAGCTGTTGTCGACGATTTCGCTTAGTTCTTCTTTATGTAAGATTAATTGGTCGGTCGCTACTGATACATCTTTGAATGCACTTTCTAGCTTTTCACCACCGATGATGACACCGGCTAAAAGTAAGACGACGGAAAATAATACGGGTATAAGAATTTGTATTTTGATTGATAAGCCACTGAGAAGTTGGCGCATGTAATGTCCTTCTTTGAATAAATAAATGAGCAGAAGCAATTGTTATTATTGTAATTAGCAGGTGATTCTAACTTCTGAGAATGACAATTCAATCAGTAATGAATTCGATTTTGATATATGAGATAGATATTTGATAAATTTTGAATATTTATTGTACAAACAAGGCTTTAGCCATTTTTAAGGTAGGGTTATTTGGCACAGAACCTTGTGTGGTATTAGGTAATAAAATAAAAGGGATGGCGAGATATTGAGCGGTTTAGCTTAAATAGGTTGGAATGAATTTTCGGTGCCTATGAGTGGGGCTGATTTATTACTTTAAGGCTATTTGGTAGGGGAGAAACAAGAAAATAAGTTGTAGTTGTCATATAGGCTTCAATTAAGTGAAACACAACTGTCATATTCAGATTCTAAAGTAGGCCTCGTTCAAGCAAAACACAACATTACGGCAATAACGCCACTAAAGGAAATTTGTGATGAAAAAGACAGTTATCGGTGCAATCGCACTACTAGGCGCTCTAACAGTGAATACAGCTTCAGCTAAAGAAACTATCTCTGTAGTTGGCTCTAACAGTGCTTCTCCACTGGTTGAAGTTTTTGCAGAAACCTACATGAATAAAGGCGAACCAGTGTTCATCGAAATTCAAGCACCAGGTTCTTCTGCAGGCATCAAAGCAGCAAAAAATGGAAGTGCTGACCTTGGTATCTCTTCTCGTGACCTAAAAGAAGAAGAGAAAACAGCTGACCTGAAAGAGCTAGTTATCGCTCGTGACGGTATCGCAGTTGTTGTTAACCCGAACAACGAAGTATCTGCTCTTACTGCTGAGCAAATCACTTCAATCTACAAAGGCGACATCACTAACTGGAAAGATGTTGGCGGTGCTGACAAGCCAATCGTAGCAATCACTCGTGATACTGCATCTGGTACACGTGGTGCATTCGAAGACATCATGAAACTTAAGAAGAAGATTGGCGATAAGAAAGTATCGGCTATCTCTCAACGTGCACAAGTTGCAAACGGTAACGGCGCACTTAAAGTTTCTGTAGCAAGCAACCCATACGCTATCGGCTTTATCTCTCTAGGTACAGTTGACGAATCTGTTCAAGCTCTAACTATCGACGGCGCTGCTGCGACTGTAGACAACGTTAAGAACGGTTCTTACAAAGTTGCTCGTCCTTTCCTAGTTCTTTACAAAGATGGCGCTCCATCAGCTGAAACTCAACAATTCCTAGACTGGATGGTTGCAGACGAAGCTCAAGCTATCTCAGCTAAAAAAGGCTACATCACAGTTAACTAATCTTAACTGACTCAATCTTAATTATTGCTCAGCCTGCTTTAGGCTGAGCCTTTTCTTTCAACTTTGTTTATTTCGAGCTCTTATTGAGCCACAAAGTTTGAGATTTTATATATGACCATCGCAAATAGTGAAAAGCTTATGAATACTGAAGCGACTCAAATCAACAAGCCAAGTCTACGTGCTAAGAAGCGCATCGACTGGAGAGAAAGAATCTTCCACGGCTTGTTCTTATCGAGTGCTGTAATCGGCATCGTATCACTAGCCGTTATCGCTTACTTTATCGTTGCAGAGAGTATCCCTGCATTCCAAGAGGCCGGCGTTTCTGGCATCGTTCTGGGTGTTGACTGGTTACCTCCAGCTCTATTCGGTGTTGCAACCATGATTGTTGCATCGATTGTTTCGACACTTGGAGCTGTAGTTGTTGGTGTGCCAGTTGGTGTATTAACCGCTATTTTTATTGCTGAGATTGCTCCGAAGCGTCTTGCAGATATTATTCGACCAGCAGTTGAGCTTCTAGCGGGTATCCCGTCGGTAGTTTACGGCTTCTTCGGTCTAGTAATTATCGTTCCAATGATTCAGAACGTTTTCCAAGTACCAGCGGGTAACACTATCCTGGCGGGTATCATTGTTCTGGGTATCATGATTCTTCCTACCGTTATCACGGTTTCTGAAACTTCGATTCGTGCTGTACCTCGTACATACAAAGAAGGTTCACTTGCACTGGGTGCTTCGAAAATCTACACGATTTTTAAGCTACTCGTTCCTGCTGCACGTTCAGGCATTATGACTGGTGTGATTTTGGGTATCGGTCGCGCACTTGGCGAAACGATGGCAATCATCATGGTTATGGGTAACGCGCCAGCAATGCCAGAAGGCATTTTGGACTCTGCTCGTACGCTAACAGCAAACATTGCAATTGAAATGTCTTACGCAAGTGGCGTTCACGCTAACGCACTGTACGCAACAGGTGTTGTACTTCTAGTGTTCATCATGATGTTAAATGGTGCTCTACTTTATCTTAACCGTGAAAAAGCGAAGTAGGCGAGGATAAGTAATATGGATCGCGTAAAACTAAAACAAGCACGTCAAACCAAAGATAACATCCTAAAAGGTTTTATCTGGGCAGCTGCAGCTGTAACCGTTGGTTTCTTATTCTGGATTATTTGGTACATCCTATCGAATGGTCTGCAATACGTAGATTGGAACTTCATCACTGACGATTACACTCGTACTGGTGAAGAACGTGGTATTTTCCCAATGATCATTGCCACGATCTACATGGTCATTGCATCGATTGCGGTAGCCGCGCCACTAGGCATCATGACGGCGATATACCTAACTGAATATGCGAAAGTAGGTAGCCGATTGGTGAAAGTGATTCGATTCTGTACGGAGTCGCTAGCTGGTATCCCATCGATCATCTTTGGTCTGTTCGGTATGACCTTCTTTGTTTCGATTCTTGGTCTTGGCTTCTCGATTCTGTCGGGTGCACTAACGCTAAGTATCTTGATTCTTCCTGTAATCATTCGTACTACAGAAGAAGCATTGATGGCAGTGCCACAAACTTACCGCGAAGGCTCATATGGCCTTGGCGCTTCAAAAATCTACACTATCTGGCGTTTGATCTTACCAAGCGCAATGCCAGGTATCTTAACTTCGGTCATTCTTAGTATTGGTCGTGTAATTGGCGAATCAGCACCTGTATTTTTAACAGCAGGTATGGTGGCACGTGTTCCTGAGTCGGTATTCGATTCTGGCCGTACACTAACGGTTCACCTATATAAGCTGACAACAGAGCTATTTACTATCGATGAGTGGAACCAAGCCTACGGCACGGCGACAGTCTTAATCGTACTGGTTCTCTTGATCAACATGGTTACAAAACTGATTGCGAGACGCTTCAACACGGCAACTTACTAAGCTCATTAGCTGGCTCATCAATAAAGTGAGCCCCGTGATAAAGAAAGCATCAAGTTAGACACGAATTTAAGAATTTAGAGATTACGAACATGAACAAATTTGATATTGAGAACCTAGATCTGTTTTACGGCGACAACCAAGCGCTTAAATCTATCAACCTGCCAATTCCTACTCGTCAGGTTACGGCACTGATTGGCCCATCAGGTTGTGGTAAGTCAACGCTACTACGTTGCTTGAACCGCATGAATGACCTAATTGAAGGCGTTACTATCAAAGGTAAGCTGGATATGGATGGTACAAACATCTACGGCAATATTGATGTGGCTGACCTACGTATTCGTGTAGGCATGGTATTCCAAAAGCCAAACCCATTCCCAATGAGCATCTACGAGAACGTGGCTTACGGCTTACGTGCTCAAGGCATCAAAGACAAGAAGCACATTGATGAAGTAGTAGAAAGCTCACTGCGCAGTGCTGCACTTTGGGACGAAGTAAAAGATCGTCTTAAAGCACACGCATTTGGCTTGTCTGGTGGTCAGCAACAACGTCTATGTATCGCTCGTACCATTGCAATGGAACCGGATGTAATCCTGATGGATGAACCTACATCGGCTCTTGACCCAATCGCGACGCACAAGATTGAAGAATTGATGGAAGACCTGAAGAAAGACTTCACTATCGTTATCGTAACGCACTCAATGCAGCAAGCGCGTCGTATTTCAGACCGTACTGCTTTCTTCCTAATGGGAGAGCTTGTAGAGCACAACGAAACGAGTGTTATCTTCAGCGAACCAAAAGATGATCGTACTAAAGGTTACGTAAACGGTGACTTTGGTTAATTGATTATTTAAGTGCTGTGTTTGGCCTTTTAGCAAAACCAGTACGCTAACTGATACGCAGGTTAGATAATCGAATAGATCGACAGAATTATCACTATAACTATAAGCGATGGAAGTTTTGCCCCACTTTAGGTGGGGCTTTTTTATGCCTCTAAAAAAGTCACAATGTCGATGAAATTTTGGGCAGGAAATCCCATTTTTGTAGTCCTTCTCATGCTTGTGATAATGTAAAAAGTGAAATTGCGACCCGCTTAACATCTCATTTTTAGTTACATTGATTGCATATCAAGGCTTCTGTATTTTTGCTGTATTCTCAATAGCCAATGGACGGAAGCTGTGCCTGTAAAAGCCTTTGCAAAACAAATATCTGCTACGCGCGATCACCGTTTATTGGCAGAGTCTCTTTTTGAGTACTTAGCTAAAATGCTTGCTCCAAAAGGGATTGGGATATTTGCTGAGCCGATACCGGAAAGCCATTCGTTGCCGTTGTTTTGTTACGGTGAATTAACCTCTCTTGAGAATTACCCCTCTACATTTTGGCCTTGGGTTTCACAGTTCGACACCGCAGACGGTGTTTTACCTATGGCAATCAATACCTGTAACTGGGATCACATAAAAGTGCTCGGTGGGGAGTCGTTCATCATGATGCTCGACAATGCGCCTGCCTGTAGAACTTATTTAATTGTTCAAAATTGCGATGCCGAAAAGATCAATCAAACCTTCGACCAAGATCTAGATGTTCTTCAACTTGCAGCCGCTCGCTGGCAGTGTATTCGTGCTGAGAAGAACGCGGCACTTGAGATCAAACACAGAGACACACGTGAAGCTCAATACCTTGATGAGATTAAGCTTCGTGAATTGTTTGTCGAGAACATGAAGCTAGTTCATCAGGTCGCGTTAGAGCTCTCGAACCCCGAAACTTTAGATGCGCTCTATAAAGCATCAGTTGAAGCCGTACGCGATCGTCTAGGCTTTGATCGTGCGATCTTCATGTTGCTTGATATGAAAAAGCGCTGTTTTAGTGGTACTTACGGCACTGATGAAACGGGTAAAACCAACAGCGAACATCATACTCAATATGATTTACACCAGCTTGAAGCCGAATACATTGAGGCGCTGTCTGACAACCACACCAACTTAGTCATTATTGAACAAGCGCCACTCTACACCGAAGGCAAGGTGGTGGGACAGGGCTGGAATGGGATGCTTATCTTGCGTGAAGGGGATAAACCGGTCGGCTGGATTGCGATGGATAACTACATCCACCGTTCACCCATTACCAATTATCAAAAGCAGATGCTTGAGTCCTTCGGCTCGCTGCTCTCTCAGATATACATTCGTAAACGCCAAGAGCAGAACATACGGATGCTGCACTCTAGCATGGTGGAGTTGTCTCGCTGTGACAGTGTCAGTGAGGTGTGTAAGTCTGCGGTTAGTTTTGCTATTCAACACCTAGGCATCGACCGATTGGCGGTTTTCCTGACGGATAAGAATTGCAGCTACATGCAAGGTACATGGGGCACCGACATAAAAGGCGATATTGTCGACGAGTCCTACTATCGTTCAGAGCTGGTGGAACGCAACATTGTTTCAGCGGCTCGCGCTTGTCCCAATCAAGTTGCGTTTGAAGAATCAGTACCTATCTATCATGACTTTAATATTGTTGGGGTAGGTTGGACGGCCATGACCATGCTCACCACCAATACAGGTGAGCCGATTGCGTTTATCGCTGCTGATAACCTATTAACTCGCAGTCCCTTAACTTCCCAGCTTCGCGAAGTGATTCGTATCTTTGCCTCTAGCCTCGCAGAGGTGTTGCAAAGAACCATGGCGCAAGAGGAGCTTAAAAAGCTCAATGAAACGCTTGAGCAAGAGGTCAGTAAACGCACTCAAGAGCTTGAACGAGCCAATGAACAGTTGGATATCATTTCTAAATTAGACCCGCTGACGCGCCTTGGAAACCGCCGTATGTTGTCGCAAGTGTTAGAAGATTTGAACTGCGACGATCAAGGAGCGTTTGCCACACAACATGAAGTCACATTTGGACTGATCCTTGTCGACCTCGATCACTTTGGCTTGTACAACAGTGTTTATGGCCATACCGAAGGTGACGCTGCTTTACGCTCGATAGGTAAGATACTGAATAACCATGTATACAGTGAACAAGAGACTTTCTGTCGTATTGGGGGAGAGGAGTTTATGTTGTTGATGATCGGCACCAACCATTCTGAGACCAAGCGGCGAGCAGAGTCGATCCGAAAATGTATTGAAGAGGCGAAGATCCTCCATTGTGAAAGCAGTACCAGCCAGTATTTAACTGCGTCTGTCGGGTATGCCTCGATAACCTCAGACCAGCATCAATTCGATTTTGATCTGCTGTATGGCAAGGCCGACAAAGCCTTGTATCAAGCCAAAGACTCTGGGAGAAATCGAATCGTTTCTGCGTTGAAACGTAAAAAGGTCGCAGTTTCAATTTCTTAGTGCGGTATCTGTTTCTTCCTAACGTAAAAACGAATGAAGCCGTGATGATCACTATGTGGTCATCACGGCTTCGTTCTTTTCAGCTTACTTCAATTTTCTGCTCAACTAGCTTTCTGCTTACTTAGATTGCTGGTTAACTAAAGCTTTTCCAATGTGCTCTTGCGTGCTTTGCTTGTGACTCGCTTTGGTTTTTTAACTGCTTTGAGCGACTCAGAAGGATCCCATGACTGACTTGGTGAATCAGCTTCAGCATAGAGGCTCTGATTGAGCTTCGTTAGCTCAGTTTCAACCACTTCTATTGTCTCATCACTCAGATCTGGGTTTTCAGCTTTCCACTGTTCAAATAAGGTTCTGGTCATCACGCCATCTTTCGTTTTCAGCGCTTCAATAAGCGCGTCTGCCGTATCTGATTGACGTTCAACTATGTGTGTTGGTTTTGTCGTTACACCACGTCGTGACCAGAAATAGAAAGCCATCGCTGAGCTGATTAACCATAAAACAGCAAACAGAGCAGTGAGATAAGGCCAGATCCCAGGGCTATCCACAGTAACAACCGTCGGGCTTAGTTGTTGGGCGGGCGTAGCCGTAACTGGTGGAGTGCTTGACGCTGCGCGATCACTTGCTTTTACCGCTAACTCTAGCCCCTGCGCTTTACTGGTTTGTTCTGATTGCAAATCGGTGTTAAACCAAGCTTGAGACACATCAGGAAGCGAGATATTTCCAGACTCTTTCGGAATCAATACTTGCTTGTAAACAACGACAGAATCACCTGACTGAGTTGTGCCAAATTGCGGCTTCTCTTCATAAACACGTACCGATTTAGGGTAGGTGATATTCAGTTTTGGCAGCTGATGTTGAGTTAAGTTGCTAACCGTCATGGTGATGGTACGAGTTAACGAATCACCCGCTTCCATTTCAATGGGTTGGTTACCGCCTTCTAAATCATTACTATTTCCCAGTTGATTACCTTGGCTATCTGACCATTGTTGAATCAGTTTGAAATTTGATGTTGGTAACCACTCACCTTGGTAGCCTTTTGGCACCTCTTTGACGGTGACATCTAAGGTTTCAACAGGTGTATCGAGCTGGAACAGACGCGTTGTACTGGAGTTGTTGGTTGAGTAAACAACGGCTCCAGTCAGCTTCGGCCCGTTCAGCTTAAACTGTCCGGCCTTTTGTGAAGAGATACGGAAAGACTGTTGAACTACCGTCACCTCTTGTCCATTGAGAACATCTTGAAATTGCTTCGATTCACCAATAGGTTCCACATCTAAGCCCGGAGAGCTTGGTGGCGCAATTTTAGGATCTTGCAGCCTTCTTGGGTCAGCTTTAATAATGAGTTTTACATCAAGCTCTGCCACTTCTTGTGGGTACAGTGAGTCTTTACTCAGATTAAGCTGGAACTCAGCCATATCATGTTGATTCGGTGCAGCTTTATTAACGGCAACATTGATGGTGATTGGCTTGGTTTTTGCCCCTTCAATATTGAAGCTAGGAATCTGAACCTTACCCAAACGAAGAGGTGCAAGGCTGATGTTCCATTCACTTGACACCGAACGGCTACCATTGACGATTCGCATCGACGTGCCAAAGTTTGGTGTACTGACATAGAAATCCTGTTGGAGCGCTGTAAGGTCTAGAGCATTAGAAGATACCTTTTCATCGGTTGCGACTCTAAGTAGGAATACTTGATCTTTGGTGACACTGTTTTGTGAAACGCTCGCTACGGCAGTCGCCGCCAATACCGAAAAGGACGAGAAAGCGCCTAATAGCAGCGTTAGGAGTATGGATAAAAATGGCTTGTTAAGAAATCGCATGGTTACCACTTTTTGTTTTGGTTGTTAGGAGCACTTTTTTGTCGTGCTTGTAAAATCATTTGCGCTTTAAGCAGTTGGCTCGGGTCACGGGCGCTTTCTACTTGCTCAAGTTTTCGCATGTCCGGATCGCTCGACAAAGGTTGATCTGAGGTTTGTGCTACAGCTTGCTGACCACTTTGCTCGCCATCTTCTTTTGAAGCTTGTTGTGCGCTAGCACTTTGAGGTGTAGCGCCTTCTTGGTCACTCTGTTTCGGCTGGTCACTCTTACTTTGTTGACCGGCTTGCTTGTCGTCTTGTTTAGACTTTTCAGAGTCAGAGTTATTTTCAGGTTGGCCTTGAGCTGAGTTTTGGTCTTGGCTACCGCGTTGATCTTGGTTACTGCTTTGATCTTGCGACTTGCCATTGTCAGCAGGGCTTTGTTGTTGATCCTGAGAGCTTTGCGAAGAATCATTTTGCTGACCTTGCTGACCTTGCTGACCTTGCTGACCTTGCTGACCTTGTTGATTTTGGTCTTTCTGGTCTTTGGCGTCAGAATCGCCTTGCTGTTGCTGTTGCTGTTGCTGTTGCTGTTGCTGTTGCTGTCGCTTCTGGGCTTGTTCGACGACCTCTAAGTTCTTCTTCGCATAAGCATGCTCAGGGTTGCTTTCAAGAATACGTTGATACTCTTGTATCGCTTGGTCGTACTTGCCTTGTTGGGCTTGGGCGTTAGCAAGGTTGTAGCGAGCATCTTCACCAGAAAGGTCTTGCAGCGTCTGCTCTGCGGCTTCGAAATCACCGGCTTTGTATTGAGCAATGCCTTTCCACTCTTGTTGGGTGAACTGTTCAGCAGCTTGTTGGAAGTCCTCGTCCTGATACAGCTGATAGCCTACTTGATCATCGGTTTTCCACGGATTTGCAAACGCAGTATTTGGTTGGCTAAAAGAGATAACTCCAGCTAAGGCACACCAAATAACCCCTTTCCTGAATAATCCAAGTGCGGGAAGTAATAGCAAAGGCAGTAACCAGAAGCCGTTGTTAACTCTGGTGTTGAGTGAGTTGTTGGTCTTGGTTACTTCCGATGTTGTTGCAACGCGGTCGAGGTAGCTCGCGATGTGTTCAACATCTGAGTTATCAAATTGAACTTCAGTGAACGTGCCACCATAGCTGCGTGTAAGCTCGCGCATGTTCTTCAAGTTGGTTTTTGCCACCACGGTTTGTCCTGAGTCGGTTTGCAGCATCGAACCCGTAGGTAACGAGATTGGCGCACCGCTTTCAGTCCCGACGGCTAAAATCGACAATGTCCAATCGTTGCCAGAGAGTAGGGAGTCGATCTGTTTCTTCTCTTGAGCATCAATATCGTCAGCAATTAGCACTAGATCGCCTTGGTAGATATGAGCGCGAGTCATCATATCAATCGCAAGCTTAACGGCTGATGCGGCATCACCGCCTTGATAAGGCATGATATCTGGCGATAGGTTAGGGACTAGGTTCTTGATGGTGTTGATGTCTGACGTTAGCGGGCTAATGGTGTAAGCATCCCCAGCATACGCCACCATGCCTGTTAGCCCTTCTTTCCACAATGAAAGCAGATCCAGAGCCTTGTATCGGGCTTGCGTTAAACGATTCGGCTTAATGTCGGTGGCATACATAGACATCGACATATCCATGATCACAACTCGTGCCTGCGTTTTTTCAAAGCTCGGCTGTTCGTTTTTCTCGAAGCTTGGTCCAGCTAATGCAATAACGCCGACCAGCCACCAAATACCGAAGTAAGTACTGCGATTTTTCGATGGCTTACTCGATTCTGGCGCCAAGTATCGAGCGATGTGTGACGCGAGTAATCCTTGTTTGGATTGTCTCTTGCTCAGCCACCAAATAGCGGGCAGCACGGCAAGCGCCAAGAACCAATATGGGTAGATAAAAGTAAAGTTAGACATTGTTTCTCCTAATGGCTAACAGCATAAATGCGAAGAACATTGCCGCCGACAGTGGCCATACAAACCACTCTTGTTGCGGTCGCCAGATCTTAGTGGCGTTCGTCACGGGTTCTAACTGGTTGATGGTGTCGTAAATCGTCGCTAACTCTTTGCTGTCACGTGCTCGGAAGTACTGACCGCCAGTGCGTTTGGCAATTTCCATTAGTGTGCGTTCATCCAAGTCTTGAGCAGTATTGACTTTGCGCGTCATGAAGAACTCTTTGACCATCATCTCGCCAGCACCGACACCCACGGTGTAAATCGTTGCGTCGTATTTCTTTGCAATATCCGCCGCTTCTAGTGGGTCTAATACCCCGGCGGTATTACTGCCGTCGCTGAGTAGAATCATTACACGTTGAGGGGCATCGCTGTCGACAAAGGTTTTGGTGGCAAGGCCAATACCATCACCAATCGCGGTTTGAGTACCAATCAGTTTTAACACCGCTTGATTGAGTTGTTGTGAAAGCGTATCTCTATCTAGCGTAAGCGGAGTCTGCAAGTAGGCGTGATCAGCAAATAACACCAGTCCAACTCGGTCACGTTTACGACGCTCAATAAAGTCACTCAATACGCGTTTCACCGCCGACAAGCGGTCGATGTATTCGCCATTGAACTGCATGTCTTCTTGGCTCATCGAGTAGGAGAGGTCGACAACCAACATCAAATCACGATGCTTAGGCTGAAACTCCACCGGTTCGCCATACCATACAGGGCGCGCGCTCGCCGTAACCAACAGAAGCCATATAATCACGGACAACGCCTTTGGTAAGCGGCTGCTCGGTGTTTTGGTATTGCTGTCTTCTGGCAGAAATGGAAGCCTTAGGGCATTGCTTGATTCTGACTTTGGTGAGAACAAGTAAACGAGCAACGGCAGTGGCGCGAGGAAGAACATCCACCACCAAACGAACTCGATGTTTAGCAAGTCCCTGCTTAGAAACATAGTGCTTAGAAAATCACTCATAGCGACCTCGCTTAGGAGGAAGGGCTTTACGAAGCCAAGTTTCGCAATCATTAACCAATTGCTGTTGAGCCTTTTTCTGTTCGTCGTTTATTAAGGCTGCATCTTGATAGAGCGCTTGTTGCCACTGGGATTGTTTTGCTACAAATAATGGCTTCGCTAATTGCGCATCTAAGAACTCCAACCAATCATTACCAGACAAGCCTGCAATTTTTTCACGAGGGAAATAGCTCAGTGCTGCCTGACGAACGATGTCTTGAGCTTTGCTCGGAGACAAGCCATCTTGGGACTGACTATTACTAAAGTAGGACAGCGCTTCTTGCTTCGCCTGTTGATTGTTTTTTCTACGTTTTACAATGAAAAACACCAAGGCAATCAGGGCAATGGCTGTGATAATCACTGCCCACCAGCCCCACGCCAAAGGCCACCAAGTCGGTGCGTCTGGCGCAATAACCGGACTTAAATCTAAGGGCTGTTTCATGACTGAGCTCCTGATATCTGGCTCATGAGTGACTGCGCACTCGACAGCGAGCTATAAGGTATCGCGAGAGACAACCCCATCTGTTGAAGCTGCTGTTTCTTAAGCGAAAAAGCATGGTTAAGCTTTTGCTTTTCTTTATTAGAAGAGAAATTAAACCATTGAGTTTTGCTGCCATCGGTGACCTGTTTAGAACCTTTATAGGCGGTTTCACCTTGCTCTAGCGGATCGTAGAAATGCACCAGACGTACTCTGTTGTGTCGGCGAATTTGACTGATAAGTGAGTAGTCACTTTCTTGGTAACGCACAAAGTCACTGAGCATAATAATATCGCTTCCTTTAGGGCAAAGCTGGTGCAGAGATTTCAGCCCATGCTCTAAGGTCGTGTCATTATGATTGTCGTGATGAGTCAGCGCTGCATTATTGATTTCTATGACTTTTTGCAAAATATGCAACGGAGCGTGGTTGCTAGCACTGGGTTTAATCTCAATGATCTCTTGGCCAGTATCTATCACTGCGCCAATACGGTCTTTTTGAGCGACGGTTAACCAGCAAAGTTGGCTGGCAAAGTGCGCGAGTTGAACCGATTTAAGCAACAAGGTTGAGCCGAAAATCATACTGCTTGATAGGTCCAAGAACAAAATGACAGGCTGCTCTCGTTCTTCAGAGAAAAGCTTGGTATGCGCTTTGCCCGTTCTGGCTGTTACACGCCAATCAATACTGCGAATGTCATCTCCCGCTTGATATTGACGAACCTCTGAGAAATTCATCCCGCGACCTTTGCGGTTGCTCTCGTGTTGACCGTTAAGCTGCGACCAAAGGCTCTTGGCTGGAGGCAACCAACGAACAGACTGCGCTTTGTATTGCAGCAGCTCATCTAGATTTAACGTGACACCGTCACTATGGTTGGGTAGTTGATTATTCATGCGCGTATCCCTATGCGCTGCCAACCAATGAAATAAGGTGTGCGATCACTTGGTTTGCGGTGACACCTTCAGCTTGTGCATGGTAGCTGCGCAGTAGACGGTGGCGTAACACAGGGAATGCCATCGCTTGAACGTCTTGTGGCGTGACGTAATCTCGTCCTGCAAGCCAAGCATGAGCGCGGGCACAACGATCTAACGCAATGGTTGCACGCGGGCTGACACCCATGTCCAACCATTGATCAAGTTGGTCGCTGTATTGCTTGGGCTGGCGAGTCGCCATTACCAGTCTGATGATGTACTGCTCGATGGTGTCCGCCATGTGAATGTTGAGCACTTCTTGGCGCGCTTCAAAGATCGTTTGTTGCGATATCTGTTGTGGCTGTGCTGATTCGTTGCCTTGAGCCTCACCACGGTTGAGTCGTAAGATCTCTAGCTCGCTTTCCATATCTGGGTATTCAACTTCTAGGTGAAGTAAGAAACGGTCTAACTGAGCTTCCGGCAGCGGGTAAGTCCCTTCTTGTTCAATCGGGTTCTGTGTTGCCATAACCAAGAACAACTCAGGCAGCGCATAGGTCTTTCGACCGGCAGTCACTTGCTTCTCTGCCATCGCTTCCAGCATTGCCGCTTGAACTTTCGCCGGAGCTCGGTTGATCTCATCCGCTAGAATCAATGAGTTGAAAATCGGACCTGATTGGAAAGTGAACTCCCCAGTCTCAGGACGGAAGATGTCGGTACCCGTCAAATCAGCAGGTAACAGATCGGGAGTGAATTGAATACGGTGGAAGTCACCCTCAACACAATCAGCCAATGATTTTACTGCGCGAGTTTTTGCTAAGCCGGGAGGTCCTTCAACGAGGATATGACCATCCGCTAAAAGGGCGATCATCAGTTGCTTAACGAGCTCTTTCTGACCAATGATTTGAGACTCTAGATAGTTTTGAAGGACTTCGAAATTTGATTTGTGCATTTTGGACTCTCTGGGTATCCATTTGATTTTTATTTTGTGTATTGGTCACTGATTTCGAGGAAAAAGTTCCAGTACATTTGCGTAATTTATTTTTTCAAAATTGGAAAGATTTACAAGTGGTTAGCTAAAAACATCGTTAGGTTGTGATTATTACCATATCAATTGGTTTTTATATACAAAAGCTCGGCGGTGGGGAGTGGTTTGAGTTCGGTTGGATCTAAGGGCTGAGAGCTAAAATCGACTCTCGACAATGTGGTATTTGCCTAGTTAATTTATGTTCAAGGTGAATGTTTTTAATTGTTACATCATATTTGCAATTTTTTGAGAGAAAAGTCTCTAGTTTTATAGGGTGTGGCCGATACATCACTCAGATTGTGCATTGCTTGTTGGCGTGCACTAAAAAGTCCTGTTCAGGGTATACCGATAACGAGCGATTCTTTTTAAAGGTCCCACTATGTTTAAAACTAACTCTCTGAGTATCAAGCAAAAAGTTGTACTTGGAATTACCTTCGCGGTTCTCGCATCGACAGTGATTGTCGGCGCGATGGCGCAACAACAAGCAAGAGATGTATTAAGTCATCGATTGATCGATATTGAACTCCCAGGAATGCTAGAGCGAATCAATGGTGAGATTGATCGAGAAGTCTCTCAGCTATTGCTAGCTGCAGAACAAATTGCTTCGAATGAATTTATTTCTGACGCTATCGAATCGACCGATCGCGATCCGGTATTAGAAAACAAGCTGGTGAAACAACTGAACAATGTTCGTAACCAATATCAGTTGAATGATGCCTCGGTAGCGAACCGTCAAACGGCGTATTACTGGAACCAAAATGGTTTCCTACGTCAGTTAAACCAACAGCAAGATGGTTGGTTCTTTGGCTTTACGCAATCTGGACAGCCGACCATGGTGAGCATGTTCCAAGAAGCGAATGGCGAAGTGAAGATGTTTGCTAACTATCAGCAGCCTTCTGGTTTGGCGATGTCTGGTCTCTCAAAGTCGATGGATGACATGGTGAACCTGCTGAACGGTTTCAAGATTGAAAATACCGGTTTTGTCTTCTTAACCGATAGCCAAGGTGATGTGCAAATTCACCGTGAGCGATCTCGCAGTGATTCTTCACTTCAACAACTTTACGGTTCTCAAGCAAGCCAACTACTGAACAAGTCGGGCTTTAACCTAGGGAAAATTCACGTACATGCCCATATTTAAAGGCTTCGTGGCTTGTTAGGCAC
>NZ_JBFSVK010000042.1:0-33195 GCF_041467855.1 Vibrio sp. 10N.247.311.51
AGCTGGATAGAGTACCTGGCTACGAACCAGGCGGTCGGAGGTTCGAATCCTCCAGAGCGCGCCACATTATTAAAAAAAAGCCTCGTTTATACGAGGCTTTTTTTATGTCTGCTGTAAATTTGTTGCGACAATGTTAAATTTGTTCGTTGTTTAACTTGTTGTATTTAAAGTAGTTCTTGATTGCTTCTTTGTTATTCCACCTTTCTCATATCAATTCCCAGAAAAGCCCCGTTTAAGTCACAGTTTAAATATCTAAAAATGACGTATTTGACAGATTTATGTGATCTGATAGGCGAATAATTAACCTTATGTGTGCGTTATCCGTAACAGAACCTTAAACAAAATTGACAAACTTTTACCAATCGAGATAATCCATGGGTCGGGATCACTATTCGCTGAAATCCTGTACGTATGTCAGGATGACGAAGAAAGGAAGCAACATGACTAATATTGGAAGCCTGCTAGGAGATGCGGCGACTCTAATGATAACGGGGATGTCCGTTGTCTTTATTTTCCTAACTATTCTAGTTTACCTCGTTCGGTTGATGTCAAAACTGGTACCAGAAGAAGTACCAGAGCCGATCGCAGCACCTAAAAAAATTCAAAAATCACAATCAAACCCTTCAGCTGTTAGTCCACAGGTAGTGGCAGCAATTTCGGCCGCGGTTCATCAATACCGTGCGTCTACTGCTAAGTAGCATTTAAAGGATTAAAAAGGAGTTTATGAGCATGTCTAAACCACTAGCTATCACAGATGTGGTACTTCGTGACGCGCACCAGTCACTATTTGCTACTCGTATGCGTATCGAAGATATGCTGCCAATTGCGGCAGAACTGGATAAAGTCGGTTACTGGTCACTTGAGACTTGGGGCGGCGCGACGTTTGATTCGTGTATCCGTTTTCTTGGCGAGGATCCATGGGAGCGTTTGCGTGAGCTGAAAAAAGCGATGCCAAACACACCAATGCAGATGCTACTGCGTGGTCAAAACCTATTGGGCTACCGTCACTACGCGGATGATGTAGTAGAAAAATTTGTTGAACGTGCCCATAAAAACGGCATGGACGTATTCCGTATCTTTGATGCGATGAATGACGTACGTAACTTTGAAAAAGCAGTGAAAGCAACGATCGACGTTGGTGGCCACGCTCAAGGTACGTTGTCTTACACAACCAGTCCGGTTCACAACTCAGATACTTGGGTTGATTTGGCTAAGCGCCTAGAGGACCTAGGTTGTCACTCACTATGTATTAAAGATATGTCAGGTTTATTAAAGCCGTATGAAGCAGAAGAGCTGATTACACGTATCAAAGCATCGTGTGACGTTCCTCTAGCACTGCATAGCCACGCGACAACCGGTCTATCGACTGCAACAGCGGTTAAAGCCGTTGAAGCGGGTATCGACATTCTAGATACCGCTATCTCTTCAATGAGCTGTACTTACGGTCATACGCCAACCGAAACGGTTGTTGCGATGTTAGAAGGTACAGAGCGCGACACGAATCTTAAACTAGACCAAATCGAACCAATCGCAGCTTACTTCCGTGATGTACGTAAAAAGTACGCGAAATGGGAAGGTCAGCTGAAAGGTGTCGATTCTCGTATCCTGATCGCTCAAGTTCCTGGCGGCATGTTAACTAACATGGAAGGCCAGCTTAAAGAGCAAGGCGCAGCCGATCGCATGGATGAAGTGCTAGAAGAGATCCCACGCGTACGTAAAGAGCTTGGTTACATTCCTTTAGTAACACCAACTTCTCAGATTGTCGGTACTCAAGCGGTTATTAACGTCCTAACGGGCGAACGCTATAAGAGCATCACGAAAGAGACTGCTGGTCTACTGAAAGGTGAATACGGTCAAGCACCTGCTGAAGTTGATGCTGAACTGCAAGCGAAAGTACTGGATGGCGCAGAGCCGATTACTTGTCGTCCTGCTGATTTACTTAAGTCTGAAATGGATACGTTAACGACGGATCTGTTAGAGAAAGCGAAATCAGAGGGTATCTCTCTAGCTGAAGATACGGTTGATGATGTACTGACTTACGCGCTCTTCCCACAAGTAGGTCTTAAGTTCCTTAAGAACCGTCGTAACCCTGAAGCATTTGAACCTGCACCAACGCTAGAAGTTGCGGCTCCAGTTGCAGCAGCTCCTGTACAAGCTTCTGGTGGTATTGAAAGCTACAGCGTGAAGGTTGATGGTCAAGTTTACGATGTTGAAGTTGGCCCACAAGGTGAACTGACATCCGTGGCGCCATCTGCAAAACCTGCTCAAGCGGCTCAGGCTGCACCGGTGGCAGCTTCTGACGCTGAAGCAGTTCCAGCTCCATTGGCGGGTAACATCTTTAAAGTAAACGTTCAGGCGGGTGCTGAGGTTGCTGAAGGCGACGTTCTGCTAATCCTAGAAGCGATGAAGATGGAAACGGAAGTTCGTGCTGCTCGTGGTGGTATCGTTCAAGAATTGAATGTTAAAGAAGGCGATGCAGTTACTGTAGGCGCTCCACTACTAAGCTTAGCGTAAGGGAGTACCATGGAAGGATTGATGACCTTATGGTCTGAAACAGGGATTGCGAACTTTGAGTTCGGCCAGATCTGTATGATGCTGGTTGGTTGCTTACTGTTGTTTTTGGCAATTCGTAAAGGATTTGAACCGTTACTTCTACTGCCTATTGGTTTTGGTGCTGTATTAGCAAACATTCCAAATGCTGGATTTACTGATCCCGGCGGTTTGCTCTACTACGTTTACTACATTGGTATTGAGACAGGTATTTTCCCACTGCTGATCTTTATGGGTGTTGGTGCGATGACGGACTTCGGTGCGTTGATTGCGAACCCTAAAACATTGTGGCTAGGGGCTGCGGCTCAGTTTGGTATCTTTGCAACGCTATTTGGCGCGATCTTGCTGAACTACGTTCCAGGAATGGAGTTCTCGATGGCCGATGCTTCGTCAATTGCGATCATTGGCGGTGCCGATGGCCCAACTGCGATCTTCTTGGCGAGTAAGCTATCTCCGGATCTTTTAGGTGCCATTGCAGTAGCGGCATATAGCTACATGGCTTTGGTTCCGATCATTCAGCCACCAATCATGAAAGCGTTAACGTCTCCTGAAGAGCGCAAAATTAAGATGGCTCAACTTCGTCACGTTAGCAAAGCAGAGAAGATTCTTTTCCCGCTTGCTGTACTACTGATGACGATTTTGTTCCTACCTTCAGCAACACCTCTAGTTGGTATGTTCTGTTTGGGTAACTTAATGCGTGAAGCGGGTGTGGTTGATCGCCTTTCAAAAACCGCTCAAAACGAATTGATTAACGTTGTAACTATTTTCCTAGGTCTAGGGGTTGGTTCTAAGCTTCAAGCGGATACGTTCTTGAACTTAGAAACACTGGGTATTCTAGGCTTAGGTGCGGTCGCATTCAGTATCGGTACGGCAGGTGGTGTATTGATGGCGAAGGTGTTGAATCGCTTCTCGAAAGAGGACATCAACCCACTGATTGGCGCAGCTGGCGTATCGGCGGTTCCAATGGCGGCACGTGTTGTGAACAAGGTTGGTCTTGAGGCAAACCCTCAGAACTTCTTGTTGATGCATGCAATGGGCCCGAACGTAGCCGGTGTACTCGGTAGTGCGGTTGCGGCGGGTATTCTATTAGCTCTCGTGGGCTAGTGGTTTTGCTGGGTCATGTATCGTTACGTTAATTGGTCGTCAATTTACGAATGAGCGGTTAACTTCGCCTTATTAAATGGTTTATAGTCAAAGGGATGCTTTCGCATCCCTTTCTTTTTATTAATTAGGGTGCTTGCTCACTAGGGCTTTTATCAATCAAGGAAATGTGGAAATGGAAAATAAACAGATTGCGATTACTCAATTCGGCGGCGTCGAAAACCTAAGTATTCAAACCAGTGCGATCCCTGAGCCGAAGGCTGGAGAAGTGGTGGTTAAAGTTTCCTTTTCAGGCATTAATCCGATTGATGTCAAAACCCGAGCGGGCCTTGGTTGGGCGGCAGCACAAAACAAAGATAACCTGCCTTGGGTACCTGGCTACGATATTTCAGGGCAAATTGTCACGCTAGGCGAACAGGCTGAACGTTTTACAGTTGGTGATAACGTGGCTGGCTTTATTGGTTTTCCACTGCAAGGTGGCGGCTACAGCCAATATGTGTGTGTTCCAGAAACTGCATTAAGTATGGTTCCTGATTCTGTCACTCTAGAAGCGGCAGCTGCATTACCACTCGCGAGTCAAACAGCGGCACAAGCGCTCAACAAAGCCGAAGTGAAAGAAGGCGACCGCGTGCTTATTTTAGCGGGCGCGGGCGGCGTTGGTCACCTTGCGGTTCAAATTGCAGTGGCAGCAAAAGCTGAGGTTTACACCACCTGCAGCGAAGCCAATCTTGATTACCTTGCGACGCTAGGTGCTCACGCGATTAACTATAAGTTTGCGCCAGCATCAGAAAGAGTATCTGATGTCGATGTGTTGATTGACTTGGTCGGCGGCGATACCGCGCTTGATGCATTGAAGTGCCTAAAAGATGGCGCGCGAGTCGTGACTGTGCCGACTCTATCTGCAGAACTTATCTGTGAGAAAGCAACACTATTAGGTTTTACTGCATCAGGCATGCTGGTTGAACCAAACCCTGAGCAAATGGACACTATGCTTTACATGGTCAGTGTCGGATTGCTCAAAACAGAAATTCAAGGTATCTACCAGTTAGACGAGGCGCAGTCGGCGCATCTGCAGGTTGAAACCGGACACACCAGAGGCAAGGTGCTACTTAAAATGCAAGAAAGTTGATAGGCAGTGTTAGAATTTTTTAACTCCCTTTTTGAAAATATCGCGCTGTGGTTCTCGGACTCGGCGCTGTGGGTACTCTTCATTAGTGGCTTCTTGAGTGCCACGTTACTACCCGGTGGTTCAGAAGCTAGCCTTGTGGCTGCATTGAGCTTAGATCAGTTTTCAACCTCATCGATCATTCTAGTGGCGACATTAGGCAATACCTTAGGCGGCCTGACTAACTATTGGATTGGTTTGTGGTTGCCTAATCGAACTCAATATGAAAAGCATGGTCATAAGGCTATGGCTTGGCTGAGTCGTTATGGCTACTGGACACTGTTATTTAGTTGGTTACCGATCATTGGTGACCCTTTGTGTCTAGCGGCGGGCTGGCTAAGAATGAAATTCATCCCTAGCGTTATTTTGATAGCGATTGGCAAAGCCGCTCGCTATAGCTTACTTGCTGCTATCTACTTCGGTTTTTTCTAAGGAGAACCTATGAAAAAGGTTTTACTTGGTACATTTTCTCTTATCGCCATTGCTGGCTGTTCTTACAATGTACCTAGCTCAACGCCCTTCTTTTCCTCGTTACCTGAAGGTGTCACTCTGTTAGAAGAGGTTAAGCCTTCTAAAGATAAAGTGGTGATTCCTTACACCAAGTATCAGCTTGAAAACGGCCTGACCGTTATTCTTTCCCCTGATGATTCCGATCCGTTGGTGCATGTTGATGTCACTTATCATGTCGGCTCAGCTCGCGAAGAGATAGGCAAGTCGGGCTTTGCTCACTTCTTTGAGCACATGATGTTCCAGGGTTCTGAGAACGTCGGTGACCAACAGCACTTTAAGATCATTACTGAAGCGGGTGGCTCGTTAAACGGCACGACTAACCGTGACCGTACTAACTACTTTGAAACCGTTCCATCTAACCAGCTTGAGAAAATGTTGTGGTTAGAATCAGACCGAATGGGCTTCTTGTTGGATGCAGTTTCTCAGAAAAAATTTGAGGTTCAAAGAGGCACGGTCAAGAACGAGCGAGCGCAGAGCTACGAAAACCGTCCTTACGGCTTAATGTGGGAACGCATGGGCGAAGCGCTTTACCCTGAAGGTCACCCTTACTCATGGCAACCAATCGGCTATGTGGAAGATCTAGACCGTGTTGATGTGAATGATCTTAAAGCGTTTTTCCTGCGTTGGTATGGCCCAAACAATGCCGTGTTAACGATTGGTGGTGATATCGACGTTGATGACACGCTAGAGTGGGTGAACAAGTACTTTGGTCCTATCCCTCAAGGCCCAGAAGTTAAGGCGGCAGAGAAGCAACCTGCTGTGCTAACAGAAGATAAATACATCACCTTAGAAGACAATATTCGTCAGCCGATGGTGCTTGTTGGTTGGCCAACAACGTATCGTGGTGAAGAGACACAAGCTTCCCTGAATGCACTGTCTAATGTGTTGGGGTCAGGCACTAACAGCTACCTGTATCAAAACCTCGTAAAAACACAGAAAGCAGTCAGCGCTGGATCTTTCCATGATTGTGCTGAGCTTGCATGTACCATGTATGTGTATGCGATGGGTAACTCAGGTGAAAAAGGTGATTTGACGGTTCTTAATAAAGAGCTGATGGATACCCTAGAGCAATTCTCGAAAGAGGGTGTTGAACAAGAGCGTTTAGACCAGATCACAGGCATGGCAGAAGCGAATGCCGTTTTTGCATTGCAAAGCGTTAAAGGTAAGGTGTCGCAACTCGCGTCTAACCAAACCTTCTATGGTCAGCCTGATCGCATTGAATCACAACTCGACCAAATCCGAGCGGTGACGCCTGAGAGCGTGAGCAAGGCATACCAAGGTTTCATCGAAGGTAAGCACAAGGTGACCTTGAGTGTGGTTCCTAAGAAGCAACTCGATTTAGCGGTTCGTGAAGCGACCTTTACCACGCCGCCACGCACTTTGCCTGAATACAGAAAGGTGACGGAAGACCAACTGGATTTCAGAAAAGCACCAAATACCTTTGATCGCAGCGTGATGCCAGAAGTGAACTTTGGTGTTGAAGCTACGATGCCTGATTTGTACCGCATGCATTTTGCCAACGGTACGGATTTGATTGGTACCGTGACCAGTGAAACACCGACCGTACAGCTACAGATTCAACTTCCAGCCGGTGAGCGTTATGTTCGTAAAGGGCAAGAAGGCCTAGCGAACCTAACGGCTTCGATGATGGAAGAAGGTTCAACAAAACGAACGGTTGAAGAGTTACAAGCGACCTTAGATAAACTTGGTAGCAGTGTGAGCATTAGTGCAGGCAGCTACACCACAGATATTTCAGTCTCGGCGCTAGAGAAAAACTTGCCTCAAACCTTAGCGATTGTGCAAGAGGTTCTATTCGAGCCTAAGTTCGATGAGCAAGTTTTTGAGCGCGTTAAGAAACAGATGCTAGAAGGCGTTGTGTATCAGCATCAGCAGCCAAGTTGGATGGCTTCTCAAGCAACCCGTGAAGTGCTGTTTGGTGACAGTATTTTTGCTCGCGCAAGTGATGGTACTAAGGAATCTCTATCGAAATTGACCTTAGACGATGTGAAAAAATTCTATGCGCAACATTACACACCAGAAGGTGCCAATATTGTTGTTGTGGGAGACATCTCGAAGAAAGAGGTAGGGAAACAGCTACAATTCTTTGAAGAGTGGCAAGGCGATGCGGCACCATTAACGCGTCCACAGATCGTCAAAGAGCTTTCTGGTCAGCACCTGTACTTAGTTGATAAACCGGGTGCGCCGCAAAGCATTGTTCGCTTGGTTCGTAAAGGCCTGCCGTTTGATGCGACGGGTGAACTGTATTTGAGTCAGCTAGCTAACTTTAATTTAGCGGGTAACTTCAATAGCCGTATCAACCAGAACCTACGTGAAGACAAAGCCTACACTTACGGTGCAAGCGGCTACTTCGCAAGTACTCGAGAAACTGGTGCTGTGGTATTTAGCGCGCAGGTAAGAGCGAATGCGACGGTTCCATCGATTCAAGAGTTTATTAATGAGCTGAATGAGTTTAGTCAGAGTGGATTAACTGACGAAGAGGTGAAATTTATGCGCCTTGCCGTCGGTCAACAAGATGCACTTAAATACGAAACGCCAAGTCAAAAGGCTGGGTTGTTGAGTAATATTGTTGCATTGAGCCTTGATGAAGATTACCTACAACAGCGTAATCAGATAGTTGAAACGGTTTCAAAAGAGACCTTAAACGAGCTATCTAAGAAATGGTTTGACCCGAATGATTATCAAATAATCGTTGTTGGTGACGCGACTTCGCTTCGCCCGCAATTAGAAAAGTTAGATATTCCAATAGAAGAGCTTGAAATCATTCGTTAGAGTACACATTAAAGGGGGAGGGAAGAGACTCTACTTTTCTCCTCCAACCAAATTTATGATAGTTCTAATCAGAACAATATAAGATAAGTGAACTGAATTTTGACTGATTTTGCTGCGCGACTAAAGCAAGTTGCAACCAACCCTAAGACCTTCTCTCAATTTGGTCGTGGTGTTGAAAGGGAAACATTACGCTACACGGAAGATGGGCACCTTGCTACTGGGCCGCACCCTGAGGCTTTGGGATCTGCGTTGATGAACGAATGGGTAACGACCGATTTCTCTGAGTCGTTACTGGAATTTATCACGCCTGTTTCTAACGACGTTCCGACGCTTTTGAATCAGTTGTCTGATATCCATCACTTCACGCAAACCAAGTTAGACGGCGAAAAACTATGGCCGCTTTCTATGCCTTGTTACGTTGGCAGTGAAGATTACATTCAGCTAGCGCAATACGGCACCTCTAACAACGGTAAGATGAAGACCTTATATCGTGAAGGCCTAAAACGTCGTTACGGTAGCCTGATGCAGATTATCTCTGGTGTTCACTTCAACTTCTCTTTCCCAGAAAGCTTTTGGGATAGCCTGTTTGGAGAGCAAACTGAAGAAGCGCGTTGTGAATCTAAGTCAGATGCTTACTTCGGTTTGATTCGTAACTACTACCGCTTTGGTTGGTTAATCCCATACTTCTTCGGTGCTTCACCTGCGCTATGTTCTTCTTTCATCAAAGGAAGAGAGACAAGCCTGCCTTTTGAAAAGATTGGCGAGACACTGTACTTACCAAAAGCAACGGCACTGCGCCTGAGCGATCTTGGCTACACCAACAGTGCGCAAAGTGTGTTGAAGATTGGTTTCAACGGCCTAGACCAATACCTTGAAGGTTTGAATCAAGCGATTCGCACTCCATCAGAAGAATTCGCCGAGATTGGCACTAAGGTTGATGGTGAATACCGTCAATTGAATAGCAACGTACTGCAAATTGAGAATGAGCTTTACGCTCCAATCCGTCCTAAGCGTGTGGCGAAGAGTGGTGAAAAACCATCTGAAGCATTGGCACGCGGTGGTGTTGAGTACATTGAGGTTCGCTCTTTAGATGTAAACCCATTCAGCTCAATTGGTATCAATGAGCAGCAAGTTCGCTTCCTAGACTTATTCCTAACGTGGAGTGTGCTAACGGACTCTGCAGAGATGGATAACTGCGAGCTTGAATGCTGGCGTGATAACTGGAACAAGGTGATCCTAGAAGGTCGTCAGGTTGGTCTAGAGCTGCAAATCGGTTGTCATGGCGAGCGATTGTCTCTGCAAGATTGGGCGAAGCGTGTCTTCAAAGATCTGCGCTCTATTGCCGAGATGATGGACGCTGAACAAGGTGGTCGTGCATACCAAGAAACGTGCGATACGCTTGAAGCTTGGATTGATAACCCAGAGCTGACCATTTCTGGCCAGTTGCTAGAAGAGACTAAGAAGTTAGGTGGCTTAGGTAAAGTGGGTTGCGCGTTAGGTAAAACGTATGCTCAGCAACACAAAGCGCACCAATACAAAGTATATTCAGCTGAGCTGATGGAAGCAGAAGTTCAACGCTCTGTGATTGCTCAGCAACAAAGTGAAGAAGCAAGCACTCAAGATTTTGATAGCTTCTTAGCGGATTATTTTTCGTATTTAAAAGCATAGCGAGACTTTGGTGGAAAGGAAGCAAGCCTTATTAGGTCAGCCTACTCGAGTGAGTAGTAAATGGTTACCTGTAGTGACTGTTGGTGTTGTCTCTAGCCTGTTGGTTGGGTGTGCAACGCCACCGCCAAAGCAGCAAGATAATTTGTGTAGCATCTTTCGAGAGCACCCTTCATGGTATGAAGATGCCTTGGATATGCAAGAAGAGTGGGGCACGCCGATTAACGTCGCGATGGCTTTTGTGAAACAAGAGAGTAGCTATCGTCATGATGCGCGCCCACCTAAAGATTACATTCTTGGCTTTATACCGTGGGGGCGTGTAAGCAGTGCCTACGGTTATGCACAAGCTCAAGATCCTGCTTGGGAAGATTTCCAAAAGGCGACCAATAACGGTGGCTCAAGAACCAACTTTGATGATGCATTGATGTTCATCGGTTGGTATACCAGCGAGACGCGTCGTCAATTGGGCATCTCACTATGGGACCCATATAATCAATATCTGGCTTATCATGAAGGTCGTGGTGGTTATAAGCGCAAGTCATACAACAGCAAGCCATCGCTGATTAAGGTGGCGCGCAAAGTCGAACAGCAAGCAAAAGATTATGGATGGCAGCTGAAACAGTGCCGCAAAGAACTAGAAGACAATCGAAGCTGGTTTTTCTAAAGCCAGCCGTCATGGAGAAGAGCAATGCCTTTATTAGATAGTTTCACTGTTGATCACACACGCATGAACGCACCTGCCGTTCGTGTTGCTAAAACAATGCAAACCCCAAAAGGGGATACCATCACTGTGTTTGACCTGCGTTTTACTGCGCCAAACAAAGACATCCTATCTGAGAAAGGTATCCATACTCTAGAGCACCTATACGCTGGTTTCATGCGTAATCAATTGAACGGCTCAGATGTAGAGATCATCGATATCTCACCGATGGGCTGTCGCACGGGTTTCTACATGAGCCTGATTGGTACGCCTACAGAACAACAAGTGGCTGACGGTTGGTTGGCAGCGATGCAAGACGTACTGAAAGTTGAGAACCAGAATAAGATCCCTGAGCTGAACGAATACCAATGTGGTACCGCAGCAATGCACTCTTTGGATGAAGCGAAAGAGATCGCGAATGCGATAATTGCAGCAGGCATCTCTGTAAACAAGAATGATGAACTGGCACTGCCAGAGTCTATGCTGCAAGAGCTTAAAATCGACTAGTCATTGATAGCCACCCTAGATAGGGCGAGTTAGATACTAAAAGATCCGGTTCAATGAACCGGGTCTTTTGTTTAAGTGAGCTTCAGTGGTAACTCAGTTAGCCGTTAACAATCTGCGGGAACACACGCACTAGTTTGATGCGGTTCTCTTCAAGCTCAACAATTTCCATTGGGTGGCTGGCTACCTGAACACTGAGGTGACTCTCTGGAATATCTTCAAGGTGTTCCAGTATCAAACCATTCAGAGTTCTTGGGCCATCGGTAGGCAGTGCCCACTGTAAGCCTTTGTTGATGTCTCGGATATTGGCACTTCCTTCAATCAAGAAGCTGCCATCGCTTTGCGGAGTAATCTCTTCAGATAAGCTTGGGGCGATTGAGGTGGTAAACTCACCTACGATCTCTTCTAGAATATCTTCTAATGTAACCAAGCCGTTGATATCGCCATACTCATCTACGATCAAGCCAATGCGTTGTTTGTTGCGTTGGAATTTAAGCAGTTGAATATTGAGTGGCGTCGCTTCAGGAATAAAGTAGATCTCATCTGCGGCACGCAACAGGGTCTCTTTATTGAATTCGTTCTTTTCAAGCATCAGGCGGTAAGCTTCTCGCAGCCTAAGCATACCAACCACTTCATCTATCTGGTCACGGTACAGTACTACGCGACCATGAGGCGAGTGAGTCAATTGACGAACGATCGATTTCCAGTCGTCATTGATATCGATACCGGTAATCTCATTACGCGGCACCATGATGTCGTTCACGGTGACGTGCTCTAAATCCAGAATAGACACCAACATATCTTGGTGACGTTGAGGGATCAGGCTACCTGCTTCATTTACCACGGTTCTAAGCTCTTCTGAGCTCAAGTGGTCGGTTGCATCATGGCTGGCTTTAACGCCTAAGATACGAATGAAGCCGTTGGTAATGAAGTTCACTAAGATCACCAATGGTGACAGTACCTTCATCAGTATCATCAAAAGGATACTACTCGCGTAAGAGACACGTTCAGGAAATAGAGAAGCGATGGTTTTTGGTGTTACCTCGGCGAATACGAGGATCACGAGAGTCAGGGTACCAGTAGCGATAGCCACACCGATATCCCCGTAGATGCGCATACCAAGAATAGTCGCGATCGCAGATGCAAGAATGTTGACGAGATTGTTGCCGATGAGAATGAGGCCAATCAATCTGTCTGGGCGGTTCAGAAGTTTTTCTACGCGTTTGGCACCTTTATGACCCGTATTGGCCAAGTGCTTTAAACGGTAGCGGTTCAGGGACATCATGCCCGTTTCGGAACCAGAGAAATAACCAGAAATTACAATGAGACACGCGAGTAGCGCAAATAAGATACCCGTTGATATGTCGTCCAAAACTATTCTTTTCCTATTTGTGTATCTTGATTAATTTATGACCGAACATGGTCGAGATGTCAATTGAATGTATTGCACTCAATATTTTAAAGGCAAGGTATGTGAGACCTTGCCTTTATTTTACAGACTAGTTCAGGATGACTTCCTGGACGAAGCGGCTACCGAAGTAGGCTAATGTGAGCATGCTGGCGCCGGCCAGTGCGAACCAAGTGACTTTCTGTCCACGCCAACCTTTCTGATAGTGACCCCATAGAAGAATGGAGTAGATAACCCAAGCGATAAAAGACAACACAGCCTTGTGTGCTTTTCCTTGAGCGAACATATCTTGCACGAAGATGAGACCCGTCAACAAAGTACCCGTTAATAAGCCATTACCAATCAGAATGATCTTGAAAAGCTGTCTTTCCACCATCATTAAAGGAGGTAGGTTAGGGTTTATCACTAAGGCTTTTTTCTTTTTAAGTTTGTGATCTAGCCATGCAAGTTGCAGGGCGTATAGCGCGCCTATAGTTAACGTTGCGTATGAGAATAGAGCCAAAGAGATGTGCACGAGCAGTTTTGGGTCATTCTCTAGATGTTTGATGAAGGTGCTTGGAAGAAAAGTGGCAGCCATCAAGTTCAGCGCAGCGAAGCTATAAACGACGGGCAAGATAAACCACAGACGGGTTTTGAGCATCGCACCGCTCATTACCACTGATATGATTAAACTGATTAATGAAGCAACGTTCAAGATACTGAGGTTTTGGCCACTGGCATTAAAAATCAAATCGCCAAGCAACCAAGCATGGAAAGCTAGAGCAAGTAATGCGCTGATAAACACCGTCTTTACACGGATTCCTGTTTGGTGCACGAGACCTGGAATGATCGTGGAAATCGCCATTGTATAAAGAAAGGCTGCTGCGATCGCAATAAGACTGTCCATGGTATCCATTTTAATGATTACTAATTGGCGAATTATACCTCGCATCGCTCTTTGGGGCTATGGCGAACCTCATTCAATTCCAAGTGAATAATGTCTCACATCACAAGCACGGATGATTAACGCTCTACAATGGGTATGACTCTAATCCGCGCTAATGTATACTCACAGTAATAGTCGCAGTTTTGAGCGAAGAGAAAACTATGTTTGATAATTTAACGGATCGTCTATCCAAAACGCTGAAGAACATCAGCGGTAAAGGTCGTCTGACCGAAGACAATATTAAAGAGACGCTGCGTGAAGTACGTATGGCGCTACTTGAAGCCGACGTTGCGCTGCCCGTTGTCCGCGATTTTGTTAAGCGCGTAAAAGAAGGCGCTGTGGGTGTTGAGGTTTCTAAATCTCTAACGCCTGGTCAAGAATTCATTAAGATCGTTCAAGCTGAACTTGAAGCGGTGATGGGTGAGTCTAACGAGGCTCTTAACCTAGCAGCGCAGCCGCCAGCCGTTATCTTAATGGCGGGTCTACAAGGTGCGGGTAAAACCACATCGGTAGGTAAGCTATCTAAGCTTCTAACTGAGCGTGACAAGAAGAAAGTCTTGGTTGTGTCTGCCGACGTTTACCGTCCAGCGGCGATCAAACAGCTTGAAACGTTAGCAAGCGATGTTGGCGTAGACTTCTTCCCATCTTCAGCTGATCAAAAGCCTCTTGATATTGCAAACGCTGCAATCGACCACGCGAAGAAGAAATTCTACGACGTGCTACTTGTCGATACTGCGGGTCGTTTGGCTATCGATGAAGAGATGATGGGCGAGATCAAAGAGCTTCATACTGCAATTAAACCAGTAGAGACACTGTTCGTTGTTGATGCAATGACAGGTCAAGATGCTGCGAACACTGCAAAAGCCTTTGGTGATGCGCTACCTCTAACCGGTGTTATCTTGACGAAAGTTGATGGTGATGCGCGTGGTGGTGCTGCTCTGTCTGTTCGTCATATCACAGGCAAACCGATTAAATTCTTGGGTGTTGGTGAAAAGACTGACGCACTAGAACCGTTCCACCCAGATCGTGTGGCTTCTCGTATCTTAGGTATGGGCGACGTACTGTCTCTTATTGAAGACCTACAGAAAAACGTTGATACCGAGAAAGCAGAGAAACTGGCTAAGAAGTTCAAAGAGAAGAAAGGCTTTGACCTTGAAGACTTCCGTGAACAGCTAGGTCAGATGCAAAACATGGGCGGCATGATGGGCATGATGGATAAGCTTCCAGGCATGTCTCAGCTACCAGATAACGTTAAAGATAAAGTTGATGACAAGATGTTCAAGCAAATGGAAGCGATCATCAACTCTATGACCATGAAAGAGCGTCAACGCCCTGACCTAATCAAAGGCTCACGCAAAAAGCGTATTGCTGCTGGTTCTGGTACACAGGTACAAGATGTAAACCGTATGCTTAAGCAGTTCACTCAAATGCAGAAGATGATGAAGAAGATGCAGAAAGGTGGCATGAAAGGCATGATGCGCAACATGCAAGGCATGATGGGCGGCGGTGGAGGTATGGGCGGAATGGGTGGTGGCTTTAACCCGTTTGGTCGATAATCTACAAATGTAAGCTTTAGCTACGTTACTTTTCATAGTGTTAGCCGTGTCACAGAAAGTGTACGGCAGCTATGTTGGTGAAAAAATAGCTAAAGCCCTTGCATTGCCCCGGAATAAGAGTAAAATTCCGGGGCTTTAATTTGGCACGAGACCCCAAGCTATTTACTTATACTTGGGGTTAATTATTTTATTAAGAAAGCAAAGAGGACGACATGGTAACCATTCGTTTGGCACGTCACGGTGCAAAGAAGCGCCCATTTTATCAAATCGTAGTTGCGGATAGCCGTAACGCTGCAACTGGCCGTTTCATCGAGAAAGTAGGTTTCTTTAACCCTACTGCTCAAGGTCAAGAAGAAGGTCTACGTCTAGACCTAGATCGTGTTAACCACTGGGTTGGTCAAGGCGCATCTCTATCTGATCGTGTAGCTAAGCTAGTTAAAGACGCTCAAAAAGCGGCTTAATTCTTTTTTAAAGAGAAATAGCTTATGTCGATGAAGGGTAAAGAAACTATGAGCGAGCAAAACAATAGAATTGTCATGGGTAAACTTGGGTCTACCTATGGTATTCGTGGCTGGCTTAAAGTGTTCTCCTACACAGACAATGCTGAAAGCATATTTGATTACAGCCCTTGGTATTTAAACCTAAAGGGTAAGTGGGTTGAGTACAAAGTTGAAAGCTGGAAACGTCATGGCCAAGGTTATGTATGTAAGCTAGCGGGATTAGATGTTCGTGAAGACGCGCAACTGATGACTAACTTTGAAATTGCTATTGACCCTGCTTCGTTACCTGAATTGTCAGAAGATGAATTCTACTGGCGCGAATTGTTCGGTATGCAAGTTTTTACCACTAAAGGTTACGACCTTGGTGAGGTCACTGACCTATTAGAAACTGGCTCGAACGATGTTCTAGTAATCAAAGCAAATCTTAAAGATGCTTTTGGCCAAAAGGAACGGTTAGTACCGTACCTTGAAGAGCAAGTGATCAAGAAAGTTGATCGCGAAGCTCGCCGGATCGAAGTTGACTGGGATCCTGGATTCTAACTCCAAATTACAGAGCGAGAGAACACATGTGGGTTGGCATTATTAGCCTTTTTCCTGAAATGTTCCGTTCTGTTACTGATTTTGGAGTAACAGGTCAAGCGGTTAAAAAAGGTCTTTTATCTATTGAGACATGGAATCCTCGTGATTTCACTCATGATAAACATCGCACTGTTGATGACAGACCTTACGGTGGTGGTCCTGGCATGTTAATGATGGTTCAGCCTTTGCGCGACGCTATCAAAACGGCCAAGCAAGCAGCACCGGGAAAGACGAAAGTTATCTATCTTTCACCTCAAGGTCGTAAACTCGACCAGAAAGGTGTTGAAGAGCTGGCAACAAACGAGAATTTACTTCTTATTTGTGGTCGCTACGAAGGGGTAGATGAGCGCATCATTCAATCTGAAGTTGACGAAGAATGGTCGATTGGGGATTTTGTGATGACGGGTGGCGAACTGCCAGCCATGACGCTGATTGATTCAGTATCTCGGTTTGTTCCGGGTGTACTTGGAGATTTCGCTTCAGCAGAAGAAGATTCTTTTGCAAATGGTTTGCTAGATTGTCCCCATTATACGCGCCCTGAGGTGCTAGACGATAAAGATGTGCCATCGGTACTCAAGTCTGGAAACCATAAGGACATTCGTCGCTGGCGATTAAAACAATCGTTGGGCCGAACTTGGCTAAGAAGACCAGAACTCCTGGAAAACCTAGCTCTGACTGACGAACAGGAACAATTACTGGCTGAATTCATTAAAGAGCAACGCTCTTAACGAAAAGCAAGCAGTAACCTATTAAATTTAGTATCAGTTTATTCTAGGAATTTATACAAATGAGCAACATCATCAAGGCTCTTGAAGAAGAGCAACTAAAATCAGACCTTCCTAAATTCGCACCAGGTGACACTGTTGTAGTTCAGGTTAAGGTAAAAGAAGGTGACCGTGAGCGTCTACAGGCTTTCGAAGGCGTTGTAATCGCTATTCGTAACCGTGGTCTACACTCTGCATTCACAGTTCGTAAGATCTCGAACGGTGAAGGCGTAGAGCGTGCGTTCCAAACTCACTCTCCAATGGTTGATAGCATCGAAGTTAAACGCCGTGGTGCAGTACGTCGTGCCAAGTTGTACTACCTACGTGAGCGTTCTGGTAAGTCAGCTCGTATTAAAGAGAAGCTTACTAAGAAGTAATTCTTTTTGCATTCTATCGATAAAAGCGGAGCCACTTGGCTCCGCTTTTTTGTGTCTGTTATTTGGAGCTTATCAGGTAAGAGATCCCCAATTCGCTCGTACCTCACTCTTGAGGATGACGAACCAGACCGAAACTCATATTTAACCGTCATTCCCTAGACTGACGAAGGAAGGAATAGGGAATCTCTTTCAGTAAACACCAAACTATCGGCAATAAAAAAGGATTGACGTTAAACGCCAACCCTTCAAAATTTACTCGCTACTCGCTACTCGCTACTCGCTACTCGCTACTCGCTACTCGCTACTCGCTTAGTACGGATCTTCCGACCAACCATCGCTATCCGACATGTCTGGAGCACCAGCGATGCTGTTCTCTTCGTCTGCCCATTCACCGAAATCAATCATCTGACATTGCTTACTGCAAAACGGGCGGTGCGGGCTTTGTTCGCCCCATTCAACGTCAGTATTACATTGAGGGCATTTAACGATGGTGATTTTCTTCGACATAGTGATTCTTAATTTGAGGGGGTAATAATAGTGAGTTTAGGCTCGAGTGAGGACTCAAGCCAAACTATAAAAGGAAATTAATTAGGTGCAGATCGCCAATTCAAATTCGATGTCTTGAGTACAGGCTTGCCCCGTTTCAAAGCTCATGAACTTAACAGCAAAGCGGTTCTTGTGACCTGAGATCATCGGGTAGGCACCGTATTGCATCGGAATAGAAAGACGAAGGATATTCGCTTCATCTGCATCGCTCTGGAAGAAGCCAGCACGAGCGATTTGCTCTTTGAAGTGACCCGTTTCTCTGGTGAGCTTCAACCACAGTGTTAGCGCTTCATACAGAGGCTGTAGGCTATCCATCCAAGCTTTAGCATCTCTCATTCTCTTATCAAGAGGAAGATGTAGCCAATAATGCAGTGCGGGCAAATCAAAGCAGCATGAGCCACCTGGAAGATTAAAGCGTTGGCGAATTGCACTTAGGAAGCGGTCTTCTTTAAGTGACTGGCCAAAACGTTCTGCCTGCATCAGATCACGATAGATGTTACCAATGTCATTAAGCAGTGATGTCAGCATCTCTTGATCGACACCTTCAACATCCAACCAACTTTTGTAGGTTACACGTTGCTTCTCAATATCTTTTGCGAGTTCGCTCTTGAGTTGGATCTGTTCGAAGATTTCAATCAGATCAAAGATGGAACGGAAAAAGAGTTGATACTGTTGAGCATCGGAAAATGTAGAAGACAAGTGTAGCTGCCTCAAGAGTGATTCGACTCTTAAGTAGATGCGTGTTTTCTCATTTAGAGGATGTTCAAATTTATGGGTGATCATCGAGCAAACCTTCATTCAACATTGTTCTATTCTGACCCATCTACAGCACTGATTGCCAGATACTTTTGATGTAAATCTGTGATTTGAGGCAAAAGTTCTTGGTTTTTAGTATGGTTTTTAATCACGTCATCTGCAACTGCTAAGCGTTGTTCTCTTGAAGCCTGTGATTTTAAAATTGATGCAACTTGTTCCCTAGAAACATTATCACGACTCATCGTACGTTCTATTTGCACTTCTGCTGGCACATCAACAATTAATACGCGATCGGCCATGCCTTGCATTTGGTTTTCTACCAATAGCGGTGCAACTAATAAACCATACGGGGATGTGATTTTAGACAGGTCACTGTCAATTTTGTCACGGATCATGGGATGAAGGAGATCATTGAGCCACTGCTTCTCTTTAGGATCTGAGAAGATCAGCTCACGCAGTCGACTTCGATTGAGTGTTCCATCTTCAAGCAAGATAGACTCACCAAAGTGTTCTGTAATCTGTTTTAAACCGTCACTGCCCAGCGCAACCACTTCACGTGCCACGATATCAGCATCAACAATATCAATATTAAAATGCTGATTGAACAGGTTAGCGACCGTGGTTTTGCCACTGGCGATACCACCGCTTAATCCGATAATGATTGCCATGGTTAAATTCCTAGTACAGAAGTGAAATACCAACCCATGATGTCGTTACCCCACATCAAGCTTACCCAACCCGCAATTGCAAGGTAAGGGCCAAATGGAAAGGCTTTATCGATGCCTTGCTGTTTCAGGCGAAGTTGAATCAAACCAAACACAAGGCCTACGAGCGAAGATAAAAGGATGATCATCGGTAGGTGCTGCCAACCAAGCCATGCACCAAGTGCAGCCAGGAGTTTGAAGTCACCGTAACCCATGCCTTCTTTACCTGTTAGCAATTTGAACAGCCAATAAACAGACCATAAAGCGAGGTAGCCAGCCATTGCGCCAACCACAGAATCTTGCAGCGATACTGGGCTGATATTAAACAGTGCTAAAGCGATACCGGACCATACCAAAGGCAAGGTGATTTGATCAGGCAACAACATAGTATCGAGATCGATAAAGGTCGCGGTAATCAGTGCGAAGGTGAAAAAAATCAAAGCAATAGCGTAGTAACTGAAACCAAAGTGGCTAGCAACCATTGTGCAAAGTATTGCGGTCAGCAGTTCGACCAAAGGGTAGCGAGCACTGATTGGATTAGCACAGCTGTGGCACTTACCCTTTAAGAATAACCAGCTTAACACTGGAATATTATCGACGATTCTTAATTGGGTTTTGCATTTCGGGCAGGTTGAGCGAGGAATGCTGAGATTAAACTTTCCCTCTGGCGCTGGAATTTTATATTGAGAGAAATACTCCGAGCACTCTTGTTGCCATTCGCGTTCCATCATAATCGGTAAACGGTGTATGACTACGTTGAGGAAGCTGCCGATAAGAAGGCTAAAAATGAAAGCTAATACGGGGAATAGCCAAGGATAGTAGTGAAATACTTCCATAGTGTCCTTTACCACTTAATCAAGGTGAGCAGAGATTGCTGCTCATGGGTGTTTAGTTGCTTTTAACTATCCTAACACACTCATAAGATTAAAGATCGGTAAGTACATTGCGACCACAAGCCCACCCACAACAGTACCTAAAAATACGATGATCAGTGGCTCTAGAATCTTGCCTAAATTGTCGACGGTGTTGTCGACTTCAAACTCGTAAATCGAGGCTACTTTATTGAGCATATCATCAAGGTTGCCAGACTCTTCTCCAATCATCACCATCTGTAACACCATTTCGGGGAAGGCATTGGTATTGCGCATTGCGATATACATCGGCATGCCAGCAGCCGTTTCTCGGTGAACCTCGATGATGGCCGATTCATAATGCAGGTTGCCTGCGGTTTTGGCTGTGGTCTTGAGGCTCATAAGAATCGGAATACCAGAACTAAAACTGGTCGATAAGGTTCGGCTGAATTTGGCAATAGAAGCTTTAGCTAATACGCCACCAAGAACAGGAAAGCGTAATCCTAGCCGACTAACAGACAGTCTGATCGAGTGGGAACGTTGACAAAGTTGGTAAATAATCAGGACAATAAGCCCGATGCCTAGCGCCGCATAGAAGCTATAAGCCTGCATCCAATGGGAAAGGTAGAGTACTTGTTGGGTGAACCAAGGCAGGTCGGCGCCAAAGCCAGAAAACATCGACTCAAACTCTGGAATCACCATAGTCAGCATTAAATAAGAAACGGTCAGTGCAACGGTGACCACCATCGCGGGGTAGATCAGTGCTTTGACGACTTTGGATTTTAACTGCTCGCTCTTTTCTCGATAGGTCGCTAAGCGTTCGAACACTTGTGCGAGGTTACCGGAGAGCTCGCCTGTTGCAACCAAATCAGTATAGAGGTCATCAAAGTGACGGCTTGCAGTTCGCATCGCTTTTGAGATTGGCGTTCCGGCTTCTACACCTTTGCAGATGTGCGATAAAATCGATTTCATTTCTGCTTTGCGGTGATTGTCTGACACCAGCTTGATGGCTTGCACGATCGGCACACCAGTGGCGAGCATGGTAGCAAGCTGCCGAGTCAAAATAGTGATGTCTTTGGCTTTGACTCTATGGGTTAAACGAGTGACGGCTGAAATACTTTTCTTTTTGATTTTCTTAATCTGAATATACTGTTCTTTGAGCTTTTCTCGTACTTCCAACTCGGTGAGCGCTAAGGTTTGCCCAGACACTTTCTTGCCTGAGCTGTTAATGCCTTTCCAGTGATAGCTTTTTAGTTGTGATTGTTTGGACTTGCTACTCATTGGTGCTCCATGGGTTTATATGTACAGAACACGTTGCAGTTCTTGATAGCTGGTGGTGCCTTCAAGCAATTTATCTACCCCTGACTCTTGCAGAGTTCTCATGCCTTTTCGACGTGCCAAGTTTTCAATCGCTAACGCGTTAGGTTTGTCTATCAGACTATTTTTCAGTTGTTCGCTAAACGGCATCACTTCATAGATACCCACTCGCCCCGAATAACCTTGGTTACACTCATTACACCCTTGAGGGTTCGCTTTGTAGATTGTTTGGCTGTTAGGAATCGAGTGACGCAGAAATATGTCCGGCGAGTCGTCAACTTCTTTGCAATAGTTGCACAATCGTCTTGCCAGTCGTTGGGCGATAATCAAACTCAATGATGAGGCGAGGTTAAAGGGTTCTATCCCCATATGAGCGAGTCGAGTGACGGTTTCTGCGGCGGAATTAGTGTGCAGTGTCGAAAGCACTAAGTGACCGGTTTGCGATGCTTTGATCGCGATCTCTGCGGTTTCCAAGTCGCGGATCTCTCCAACCATCACAACATCAGGGTCTTGTCGTAAAAATGATCGCAGTGCTTCAGCAAAACCAAAGCCGATCTTAGGTGTTACTTGTACTTGATTGATACCACACAGGTTAATCTCCACTGGGTCTTCAGCTGTCGAGATATTGCGTTCCGTAGTGTTAAGCACTCGAAGGCCTGTATAAAGGGAGACGGTTTTTCCGCTGCCGGTAGGTCCTGTCATTAAGATCATACCTTGTGGGCGTTTCAGGGCATCGAGGTAGAGTGCTTTTTGATCTTCGGTGTAACCTAACTTATCGATATCTAGATTGGCCGCACTACTATCAAGCAGTCGAAGAACGATCTTTTCACCCCATAAGGTCGGCAGCGTTGATACACGCATATCAATTGCCAAGTCGTTATTTAGACGCAGTTTAATACGACCATCTTGAGGCAAGCGACGTTCGGCAATATCAAGCTTGGAGAGTATTTTCAGACGAGCAGATAAACGGCGACTTAAATGGGAAGCGGGTTGTTGTATTTCAACAAGGATGCCATCACAACGCAGTCGTACTCGGTAGTGCTCTTCGTAGGGCTCAAAATGGATATCTGATGCACCTTTACGCACCGCATCAACCAGTATTTGATTGATAAAGCGGCTGACAGGGGAATCGTCTTGGCTAAGATCTTCTATCGACGCTATCTCGTCGTCTGACACTTCAACAAGATTAGCGAGTTCATCTTGGGTGATCTCTTTGCGTTTAGAGTCTTGCCCGGAAATCGAACGGCCATACAGCTTTCGTATTGCGCCTTCTAGTTCTGAGTAGTTGGCGACAACCAATTCGATCTGCAGCCCTGTCGCGAATCGAAAGTCGTCTTCCGCTTGTAAATCGGTCGGGTCGGCGGAGGCGAGTGTGAGAGTCGAGCTAGAGACTGAAATCGGTATAGCACGATACTTGGTTATCAGTTCACGAAGCCCTAGTTGGTCGCATAAGCCTTCATAGTCTGTATGGACGAGCTGTACTAACGGTAAGCCGAAGATGGTTTTAATGTTGTTTGCTAAGGACTCACCGCTGAAGAAATCGAGAACGAGCAAAGCTTCAGGTGTCGAAATACCTGAAGCTTGTACATATTCCGCAACAGCTTGCTCTTGAGTCAGGCTAAGTAAGCCAGCCTGACGGAGAACGGTTGGGAGGTTGGTTAGCATTTATGAGCAGCCTTTAGGCGCCTCAAGAGTTGTGGGTACAGGGGCTAGAGCACACGTCCATCCCGAACTGGAGTCTCTAGTGTATGTAAATACAGAACCAGTTACAGCGCCATCATCGTGAGTAAAGGTAATCGTTGTATTTGTAACTCTAATAGTACCTAAACTATTAGCGCCGGCAGACACACCTAAATCACTTGGTTGGGCTCCAGACAAAGAACCATTTTCTTGTATATAAAGCTCTGCTGGAGTAATTATGGACTTTACACTGGCAAATCCAGAGGCTAGTTCGCTCTTTGACACATAATCCTTATATGCAGGAACAGCAATCGCGGACAACACACCAATAATTGCCACCACAATCATCAACTCAATCAGAGTAAAGCCTTTCTGGTTCGTTCTTTTGTTCTTGTTATTCATTGTCTAATTCCATTCTTTAGTTTGTTTCAGTGCAGGCACTGGTTGATGGAAAGAATAGAAGTTGAGATGGGGGAGTGGAATGGTGTTCAGGTGTGGTCGCGAGTGGTTTGGTATTTATTGGTGTAGTGTTTCATATAGCGCGCAAATTTATGCGATCAACTTAAATAACGGTTTGAAATACTGATAATTCAGGCAATAAAAAAGGCACCGTTATAAACAGTGCCTTTACATAAATTATTTATTATTCAGACAATTACGCTTTGAATCTCATTGATAGATCCATTGCTTTAAGGTGCTTAGTCAGTGCACCTACCGAGATGTAATCAACGCCCGTTTCAGCGAACTCAGCAATGGTGTCTAGCGTCACGTTACCAGAATTTTCTAGTGCTGCACGTCCTGCGTTGATTTTTACAGCCTCACGCATCATGTCTGTGGTGAAGTTGTCTAGCATGATGATGTCTGCGCCAGCGCTGATCGCTTGCTCTAGCTCTTCTAGGCTTTCGGTTTCCACTTCCACTGGCTTACCTGGGTTCAGCTCTTTTGCTGTAGAGATAGCCTTCTCAATGCCACCACAAGCGATGATGTGGTTTTCTTTGATTAGGTAAGCATCGAACACACCAATACGGTGGTTGAAACCGCCACCACAAGCTACCGCGTATTTCAGTGCGCTGCGTAGGCCAGGAATCGTTTTACGAGTATCTAACAAGCGGCATTCAGTGTGTTTGATTTTGTCTGCGTAGATAGCTGTAGTAGTCGCACAGCCAGATAGCGTTTGAATGAAGTTCATTGCGTTACGCTCACCCGTTAATAGCGCGCGAGCTGGGCCAGTTAGCGTGCAAAGCGTTTGGTTTGGTTCAACCTTGTCGCCATCTTCTACGTTCCACTCGATAGTCACTTCACCGCCCAGTTGCTTAAACACTTCGTCAGCCCAAGCTTTACCACAGAACACGCCGTGTTCACGGGTAATAATGGTTGCACTGTTGATTGCGTCTGTAGGGATTAGACTTGCCGTAATATCAGCCGCTGGATCTAACGTTCCACCTAGATCTTCTTTGATGGTCTCAGCGACTGCACGAGTGATCTCTAGAGGCAGTTGCTCTTTTAAGTAGTCAAGGCGTTGGTGGCTGTTATGTGTGTTTTTCATCGCAAATCTAATCTTGAAAGGGAGTGGGAATGGAATGATACTCTTGCTTAACTTCAAATTAAAGAGGCTAGCGCGACTGCTCTATGGGCAAGGTCACATCTTATTGTGCTAGCAGAAAAGAAAGTGAGACCAAGATGACGATCAGCTCCAACGGATGGTACGACAACGCTCGGCATGTTCCTTCTCCGTATTTTGATGCTCGACCGAGTGCCGACGATATCTCTCTGCTGGTGGTTCACAACATTAGCTTGCCTCCGGGTCAATTTGGTGGACCTTACATAGAACAGTTTTTCACGGGCAAGCTAGACCCGTCGGAACACCCGTTTTTTCAGGTGATTCACCAAATGGGCGTATCGGCGCACTGTTTGATTCGTCGCGATGGGGAAGTGGTGCAGTTCGTTTCTTTCTTAGACCGAGCTTGGCATGCTGGCCAGTCGAGCTTTGCAGGGCGTGAAAGGTGTAATGATTATTCGATTGGTATTGAACTGGAAGGCAGTGACTTTGTGGCTTATAGCGAGCAGCAGTATCAAGCGCTTGCCCAATTAACAGAAACGATAGTATCGACGTTCCCTCAAATCACCAGCGAACGTATCACTGGCCATCAATATATAGCGCCTCTGCGTAAAACTGACCCTGGCTTGGTCTTCGATTGGCAGAAGTTTAAAAAAAATCTCAAACATTAAGCCTCCGTTTTTGACGATGGCCTTACCGCTGGTGGGCGTTGAATAGTCAACGCCTATCATAATGACTTGTGAATTTTTGTTGTTGCGATGTAAAGAAAGTGGTGAAGAGAAGCGCATCAATAAATTGAGAGTGTGACGAACTTATCAAACACTCATTTATTAAAACTTATGAACAGAATTTCCACCCTAAATGTGCGCTTGGTTCGATTTTTAAACAAGTGACGCTAATCTTTCTGAAACAATTCATTTTTATCCTGAAACTTTCTAGCACGAACACTCCCCAAAAGTATTACCCCTGTAAATGGTAAGACCAATTTGGTTGCTGTTTTAAATTTCATTTGTTAAATCATGGTTAATTCACGCTGTATTCTATGATGCAGGTCAATTTTAGGCTGGACAGTGGCGTTTTAATTATGTTAATTTCTGCCCAACTTAAAATTGGTATTACCAATTGTCAGCGAAGAAAAAGAAGAACAACAAACTATGGCTTATCAAAGGATTCGTCAGCCAAAACTCTCCGATGTTATCGAACAAGAGTTAGAAAGGTTGATAGTGGAAGGAACACTGGCTCCAGGGCAGCAGCTGCCGCCTGAGCGCGAACTGGCGAAACAGTTCGATGTGTCTCGTCCTTCGATCCGAGAAGCGATACAACGTTTAGAAGCAAAACGCTTGCTTACTCGCCGTCAAGGTGGAGGTACGTTTGTTAGCGAAAATATCTGGAAAAGCTTTTCAGATCCTTTGCTTAATTTGTTGTCGTCCCATTCTGAAACCCAGCTAGACTTGTTGGAATCGCGTCATGCGATGGAAGGGATTTCGGCTTACTTCGCGGCATTGCGTGGCACTGATGAAGACTTTGCTCGAATTCAAGCATGCCAAGAAAAAATTCGCGGTGCGCAAGATAAGGGTGATATTGAAGCCGAATCTGCAGCGGTGATGGCTTTTCTTATTGCTTTAACAGAGGCAGCGCACAATGTGGTGTTATTGCACATTGTTCGTAGCTTGGCTCCGTTACTCGAACAAAACGTCTTAGAAAATTTAAAGCTGTTGCATCGTCGTAAAGACGTTGTGGAGAAAGTGAGTATACATCGAGCTAACATTGTGGATGCGATCGTTTCAGGACAGCCAGAACAGGCACGTGAAATGTCACACTCTCATTTAGCTTACATCGAAGAAACATTGATGGATTTGACCAAAGAAGAGTCGCGCCGCGAACGTTCTTTACGTCGAATTCAACAGGGTAAATAGCCGTAATACTTCGGCTATTTACGTGTTTAGTAGAATCCAACTAACAAAAAGGATAGATCGCCATGTCTGACATGAAGCATGACGTTGATGCTCTGGAAACTCAAGATTGGTTAGAAGCTCTTGAGTCAGTAGTACGTGAAGAAGGTGTAGAACGTGCACAGTTTTTACTAGAACAAGTTCTAGATAAAGCGCGTTTAGATGGTGTTGATATGGCTACAGGCATCAACACAAACTACATCAACACAATTCCAGCAGCACAAGAGCCAGCTTACCCTGGTGACGTAACTCTTGAGCGTCGTATTCGTTCGATTATTCGCTGGAACGCAATCATGATCGTATTGCGTGCTTCTAAGAAAGACCTAGACCTTGGTGGTCACATGGCTTCTTACCAGTCAGCAGCAGCGTTCTACGAAGTATGTTTCAACCACTTCTTCCGTGCTCCAAACGAGACAGACGGTGGCGATCTAGTTTACTACCAAGGTCACATCTCTCCTGGTATCTACTCTCGTGCATTCGTTGAAGGTCGTCTAACTGAAGAACAGCTAGATAACTTCCGTCAAGAAGTTGATGGTAAAGGTATCCCTTCTTACCCGCACCCGAAACTGATGCCTGAGTTCTGGCAGTTCCCGACAGTATCTATGGGTCTTGGCCCTATCTCTGCTATCTACCAAGCGCGCTTCCTTAAGTACCTTGACGGCCGTGGCCTGAAAGAAACTTCAGCGCAACGCGTATACGCGTTCCTAGGTGACGGTGAGATGGATGAGCCAGAATCACGTGGTGCTATCTCTTTCGCTGCGCGTGAGAAGCTAGACAACCTATGTTTCCTAATCAACTGTAACCTACAGCGTCTAGACGGCCCTGTAATGGGTAACGGTAGCATCATCCAAGAACTTGAAGGCCTATTCAAAGGCGCAGGTTGGAACGTTGTTAAAGTTATCTGGGGTAGCAACTGGGATTCTCTACTAGCTAAAGACACTACTGGTAAGCTTCTTCAACTAATGAACGAAACTATCGATGGTGATTACCAAACATTCAAATCTAAAGATGGCGCATACGTACGTGAGCACTTCTTTGGTAAGTACCCAGAAACAGCTGCACTAGTTGCAGACATGACTGATGACGAAATCTTCGCTCTTAAGCGTGGTGGTCACGATTCTTCTAAACTGTTTGCTGCATTCAACAATGCAAAAGAGACAAACGGTAAGCCAACTGTAATCCTAGCTAAGACTGTTAAAGGTTACGGCATGGGTGATGCAGCTGAAGGTAAGAACATTGCACACGGTGTTAAGAAAATGGACATGACTCATGTTCAACACCTACGTGATCGCCTAGGCCTAGAAGACATCCTTTCAGATGAGAAGATCGCTGAACTTCCTTACCTGAAACTGGAAGAAGGTACGCCTGAGTACGAATACATGCACGCTCGTCGTAACGCTCTACACGGTTACACACCTGCACGTCTTCCTAAGTTTACTCAAGAGTTCAAGGTTCCTGAGCTAGACGCATTCGCACCTCTACTAGGTGAACAGAAGCGTGATATCTCTACAACTATGGCTTATGTACGTACGCTAAACATCCTTCTTAAAGATAAGAACATTGGTAAGAACATCGTTCCTATCATCTGTGATGAAGCTCGTACATTCGGTATGGAAGGTCTATTCCGTCAGGTTGGTATCTACAACCCACACGGTCAAGAATACACACCTGAAGATAAAGGCATCGTTTCTTACTACAAAGAAGCAACGTCTGGTCAAGTTCTTCAAGAAGGTATCAACGAACTAGGTTCTATGGCTTCATGGGTTGCTGCTGCAACTTCATACAGCACAAACGATCTACCGATGATCCCGTTCTACATCTACTACTCAATGTTCGGTTTCCAACGTATTGGTGACATGGCATGGCTAGCAGGCGACCAACAAGCTCGTGGCTTCCTACTAGGTGCTACTGCAGGTCGTACAACACTGAACGGTGAAGGTCTACAGCACGAAGATGGTCACTCGCACATCCAAGCGAACACTATCCCTAACTGTATCTCTTACGACCCAACGTTTGCTTACGAGCTAGCGGTAATCATGCAAGACGGTATTCGTCGCATGTACGGTCCTGAGCAAGAGAACGTTTACTACTACCTAACAGTAATGAACGAGAACTACGCAATGCCAGCAATGCCAGAAGGCGCTGAAGAAGGCATCCGTAAAGGTATCTACAAGCTTGAATCTCACGCTGGTGCTAAGGGCAAAGTTCAACTAATGAGCTCTGGTACTATCATGAACGAAGCGCGTAAAGCGGCTGAAATTCTAAGCGAAGAGTACGGCGTAGCATCTGACGTATTCTCTGTAACGTCGTTCAACGAACTAACTCGTGACGGCCAAGCGGTAGAGCGTGACAACATGCTTCACCCAGAAGCTGAAGAGAAAGTACCGTACATCACGACTGTTCTTGGTAAAGAACCTGCAATCGCAGTGACTGACTACATGAAGAACTACGCTGAGCAAGTACGTGCGTACATGCCAACTGAGTCTTACAAAGTACTTGGTACAGATGGTTTCGGCCGTTCTGACAGCCGTGCAAACCTACGTCGTCACTTCGAAGTTAACGCTGGCTACATCGTAGTTGCAGCTCTAACTGAACTGGCTAAACGTGGTGACATCGAGAAATCTGTAGTTGTTGAAGCAATTGCTAAATTCGATATCGACACTGAAAAAACTAACCCGCAATACGCATAAGACTGGCATTAAGGTAGGTAAATACAATGACAATCGAAATTAATGTACCAGACATCGGTGCTGACGAGGTTGAAGTAACTGAGATTCTTGTAAACGTTGGCGACAAGGTTGAAGAAGAGCAGTCACTGATCACTGTTGAAGGCGACAAAGCTTCAATGGAAGTTCCTGCGTCTCAAGCGGGTATCGTTAAAGAAATCAAAGTAGCGGAAGGCGATTCTGTTTCTACTGGTTCTCTTATCATGATCTTCGAAGCGGAAGGTGCTGCAGCAGCACCGGCTGCTCCAGCAGTTGAAGCGGCGGCACCAGTTGCAGCTGCTCCTGCAGCGGCAGCTGAGCTTAAAGAAGTTCACGTTCCTGACATCGGCGGTGATGAAGTTGAAGTAACTGAAATCATGGTTGCTATCGGTGACGCAGTAGAAGAAGAGCAATCTCTTCTTACTGTTGAAGGTGACAAGGCTTCAATGGAAGTTCCTGCACCATTCGCTGGTATCGTTAAAGAAATCAAGATCGCTTCTGGTGATTCAGTATCGACTGGTTCTCTAGTAATGGTATTTGAAGTAGCGGGCTCTGGCGCTCCTGCTCCAGCGGCGGCACCAGTTGCAGCGGCTCCAGCAGCATCAGCTGAAAAAGAAGTAAACGTTCCTGATATCGGTGGTGACGAAGTAGAAGTTACTGAAATCATGGTAGCGGTTGGCGATACAGTAGAAGAAGAGCAATCTCTAATTACTGTTGAAGGCGACAAAGCTTCAATGGAAGTTCCTGCACCATTCGCTGGTACAGTAAAAGAGATCAAGATTGCAGCTGGCGACAAAGTGTCAACTGGCTCTCTAATCATGACGTTCGTAGTTGAAGGCGCAGCGCCTGCTCCTGTTGCAGCACCTGCACAAGCAGCAGCTCCAGCGGCGGCACCTGCTCCTAAAGCAGAAGCACCTGCAGCGGCTCCAGCAGCAGCTGGCGACTTCCAAGAGAACGGTGACTACGCGCACGCTTCTCCAGTAGTTCGTCGTCTAGCTCGTGAATTTGGCGTTAACCTTTCTAAGGTTAAAGGTACTGGTCGTAAGAGCCGTATCCTTAAAGAAGACGTTCAGTCTTACGTTAAAGATGCACTTAAGCGTCTAGAGTCTGGTGCAGCGGCATCTGGCAAAGGCGGCGACGGTTCTGCTCTTGGTCTACTACCATGGCCAAAAGTTGACTTCAGCAAGTTCGGCGAAACTGAAGTTCAGAAGCTTTCTAAGATTAAGAAGATCTCTGGCGCTAACCTGCACCGTAACTGGGTAATGATCCCTCACGTTACACAGTGGGACAACGCAGACATCACTGAGCTAGAAGCATTCCGTAAAGAACAGAACGCAATCGAAGCGAAGAAAGACACTGGCATGAAGATCACTCCACTTGTGTTCATCATGAAAGCTGTTGCTAAAGCGCTAGAAGCATTCCCAGCGTTTAACTCTTCTCTTTCTGAAGATGGCGAAAGCATCATTCTTAAGAAGTACGTAAACGTGGGTATCGCTGTTGATACACCAAACGGTCTAGTTGTTCCTGTCTTCAAAGACGTGAACAAGAAAGGCATTTACGAGCTATCTGAAGAGCTAATGGCTGTTTCTAAGAAAGCACGTTCTGGTAAGCTAACAGCGGCAGACATGCAAGGCGGTTGTTTCACAATCTCTAGCCTTGGTGGTATTGGCGGTACTGCATTTACTCCAATCGTAAATGCTCCAGAAGTAGGTATCCTAGGTGTATCTAAGTCTGAAATTAAGCCAGTTTGGAATGGTAAAGAGTTCCAACCACGTCTACAGCTTCCACTGTCTCTATCATACGACCACCGTGTGATCGATGGTGCTGAAGGTGCACGCTTCATTACTTTCCTAAACAGCGCACTATCTGACATTCGTCGTCTAGTACTGTAATTGAGAAAGTAATTATTAAGGTGACTTTCGGGTCACCTTAATTCTTTATATAAAGACTATTTTTAGAGAACAGTTTCCTGCATTTCTCATAATCTGATGGGGAATTGTTGTCTAGCTCACAGGCTAACTTAAAGCTACTTTCACACTGTTAACATCTCTGTAAAATGTTTCCTGTTTGAAAGCCCAATAATTTTAAGAACATCTACTCAGCCTGTTAGGGATAATGACTACAAGAGGTCACAATGAGCAAAGAAATTAAAGCCCAAGTTGTTGTACTTGGTTCAGGTCCTGCTGGTTACTCAGCGGCATTCCGTTGTGCGGATTTAGGTCTAGAAACAGTACTAGTTGAACGTTACAGCACTCTTGGTGGTGTATGTCTAAACGTTGGTTGTATTCCATCAAAAGCACTTCTTCACGTTTCTAAAGTAATCGAAGAAGCTAAAGCGATGGCAGAGCACGGCGTTGTATTCGGCGAGCCACAAACGGACATCAACAAGATCCGTATCTGGAAAGAAAAAGTAGTTGATCAACTAACTGGCGGTCTTGGCGGTATGGCTAAGATGCGTAACGTTACTGTTGTTAACGGTTTCGGTAAGTTCACTGGCCCTAACAGCATTCTTGTTGAAGGCGAAGGCGAAGCAACAACTGTTAACTTCGACAACGCAATCATTGCTGCGGGTTCTCGCCCAATCAAACTTCCTTTCATCCCACATGAAGACCCACGTATTTGGGATTCTACGGATGCACTAGAACTAAACGAAGTACCTGAAAAACTGCTTATCATGGGCGGCGGTATCATCGGTCTTGAGATGGGTACGGTTTACCACTCTCTAGGTTCTAAAGTTGAAGTTGTAGAGATGTTCGATCAAGTTATCCCTGCTGCGGATAAAGACATCGTTAAAGTTTTCACTAAGCGCATTAAGAATAAGTTCAAGCTAATGCTTGAAACTAAAGTGACTGCTGTTGAAGCGAAAGAAGACGGTATCTACGTTTCAATGGAAGGCAAAAAAGCACCAGCTGAAGCTGAGCGCTACGATGCTGTTCTTGTTGCTATCGGTCGTGTTCCAAACGGTGCACTTATCGACGCTGAAAAAGCGGGTATCGAAGTTGATGAGCGTGGTTTCATCAATGTTGATAAGCAAATGCGTACTAACGTTCCTCACATCCACGCGATCGGTGACGTTGTTGGTCAACCAATGCTTGCTCACAAAGGTGTGCATGAAGGTCACGTAGCTGCTGAAGTTATCTCTGGTAAGAAGCACTACTTCGACCCTAAAGTAATCCCATCAATTGCGTACACTGAGCCAGAAGTTGCTTGGGTAGGTAAGACTGAGAAAGAAGCGAAAGCTGAAGGCATCAACTACGAAGTTGCTACTTTCCCTTGGGCTGCTTCTGGTCGTGCAATCGCTTCTGACTGTGCAGATGGCGTTACTAAGATGATCTTCGATAAAGATACTCATCGCGTAATCGGTGGTGCTGTTGTTGGTACTAACGGTGGTGAACTTCTTGGCGAAATCGGCCTAGCAATCGAAATGGGTTGTGATGCAGAAGATATCGCTCTTACTATCCACGCTCACCCAACTCTACACGAGTCTGTTGGTCTAGCTGCGGAAGTATTCGAAGGTTCAATCACTGACCTTCCAAACAAGAAAGCAGTGAAAAAGAAGAAGTAATTCTTCTTTAGGCACTCGCTAATGTTTTTAAAAGCCGCTGATTCGTCAGCGGCTTTTTTATGCGTCATTATTAGTGAGTCATTTTACTAAAAGAGATCCCCAACTCGCTCGTACCTCGCTCTTGAGGATGACGAAATGAGGTGTTGAAGTTTGTGATTGGGTTATTTTTGAATATGAGAGAGTTGCTGCTCACTATTTACGTCATTCCTTAGATTGACGAAGGAGGGAGTAGGGAATCTCTGGCTCGAGTGTTTGATGCATTTCTTCGATAATGAAGTGAAGCGCAAGAGTTCTTTATATCCGTCATTCCCTAGACTGACGAAGGAAGGAGTAGGGAATCTTTTTCAACCAATATCCATCTATCGGTAACAAAAAAGGATTGACGAAAACGCCAACCCTTTCAATAGCTTTACTCGAATCTCGAATCTCGAATCTCGAATCTCGAATCTCGAATCTCGAATCTCGAA